>JAGQPD010000195.1 GCA_020426865.1 Planctomycetales bacterium | reverse complement strand
TGCGGGTCAATTCCAGTTTCTCGAGTTTCAAGAATTCGGCAATCGTCTTCGCCTTCACATCGTCGGGCAATTCACACTTGAGCACCAATAGATCGACGTTTCCCGACTCAATCATCGCGCAACCACGTTCCAGGTCGAACGGGTACTGATAGACATCGACATCAAGCATTCTCTTTAGTTCCGCGTCCAACCAGGTAAGCGGACGACCGTGGACGTACTGCATGAGAAACAACTCGATCATGGCCTCCACGCTCAAGGACGACTCCTCGGCGCGTGTGTCCGCATAGTGATCAAACACTTCGAAGAACATCGATATATTGTTGGCGATCGGTTCTCGTACGAGCGTAATCACGCGCAGCTTATTTTTCTTTTTGACATATGCCTGGTAAATACGTTCGGCATAGAACCGCTCTCGCAGGCGCCACCCCAGTTTCTTTCGAAGATCGAATGCGTCAAAGACGCGTCGGTCATGTTCAATTTCCTGGCGGCAGTAGTCACGGTATTCCGGTTCGATTTCAATGTCGGAAAGTCGGCGATTGCGAATCGGAAGGAACTCGTGGGACATCAATACCAAACGAGTCCGCACGTCCGGGCAGCGGAAAAGAGAATTACGAATGGACGACGACCCAACCTTGCCCATCTGGTACACGAGGATTGGGTCTCGCCAGCCGAGGTACGGCGCAACATTTACGGCGAAATACTCGTACACACGTCGGTCGATCCACCGTTTCTTCAAGTGCAAAGCCATGCGAACCACCTCCGACAGATTGCCTGCGTGTTAAGGACCCAGGGGGACACGGCATGTCGCATCAAATCAGCCTCATCTCGGGACTGGGGAAGATGAAAGCCGGACTGAGACTCGAATTGTATGCCCCAGCGGCGAAATGGATCAGCAGGTCGCCGGCCACAACCTCGGGGAACATCCCTTGATAGAGAATGTCATTCTCTCGGCACGTGCCTCCGTACACGATCGACGACATTTCCCTGCCAGTCTTTTCGCGCAATTCGGGAGTGTAGGCATGGATCACTTGTGGACAGTAGTGCGTCAATGGGACCATTGAGATACTGCCATTCGTATTGACCATTTGCCTCCCTGCCCGCTCCTTCACGTGAACAACTTGACTTACAAACACAATTCCATCAGCGGTCATGTATCGACCGGGCTCGACAATCAACATGGGGCGGCGCGCGTCGTTAGGAAAATAGGGGAGTAGTCCATCGCAGATTTGCCCGATGTAGTGACCAACTTCCCGCGGGTGCCATTCGTCGCGACTCTTGGGTTTCGGGCTGTGTGCCGGAAACCCGCCCCCCAGGTCGAGATACTCCAGCGACTCCAAATAGTCGGCGATGTTCGTCTTGGCAAACACAGCCAGTCGCCGAGCTGCCTCAAAATACATTTCCGGTTCGTCCGTGTCGCCATACAAATGCGTGTGAATGCCCGTCAGCTTTAAGCCTTCGCAAGCCGCGATCTTGCGAACCGCCTGCGACGCCTCATCGTTCTCCATCGAAAAGCCAAAGCGGCTTTCCTCACCCGATGGAAACATCGCACTGATCCGGATCCCCACCGACAATTGCCGCCCTGCGGCCTCCGAGATGGCGATCACACGGTCAAGTTCGTCGCTATCGTTGATATTTGTCAGGCTGCCCGCCAACAACGCCTTTCTCAGCGTGACGTCCGACTTGCAGGGGCCGTTGTAGATAATCTGGTCCTCTGCGAATCCCAAATTGCACGCCAACTGATACTCATGGCCCGAAACGACTTCCGCCCACGCACCAAGTTCTTTCGCCAGGCCGCATTGGGCAATCCAATAGTTCGTCTTAAACGAATAGCCGATCGCCGACTTCGGCCATTGGTTGTCCATGCAGATCTTGAGCGTGTGAAAGCGATCTCGCACGATTTGGGCATCGCACAAGAACACCGGTGTCCCAGATTCCTTCAACGTCTCTGATATGACAGCTCGCTTTCGCTCAACATTCGGATAGTGTTCCAGATCTAACGCTCGCCGTTCCACGAATGTCCTCCCCTCAGTCCTCTATGCGTTGGCACTCGTATCGTGCTGGACGACAAAGATACCCTGATCATTTAACCTTCGAACTATCACGACGTCCCGTTCCAACTGCGGCAAGGAAGAACTTATCAGCGTAACGCGACCAAGAGTTCCCTCGACAACCTGCCCAGCAGGGTTGGCCAACGACAGCGACTCGAGCGTTGATAGTGCCTCGAGCTGATCAACGAATCGGGTCTCCAGTAATCTTCCGCGTTTGGCAACCGACAAGAATAGATTGACGGCGAGGGAATGATACGCAGGAAAGCATGGCAGCTGATCGATAAATGCATTGGGATCGATCAACAGGCGGACCACTTCGTCCAACTGGCACGTGCCACCGCAGAGACGGCCAAGCAGTACGTTATTTCCGGCCGACATCCGTGCGGCCACTTCGACCAAGGCCGGTCCGTCGTCGGTCCACATTACTTCACAGTGGGAAGGCCCGAATCGAATACCGACCGCGTCGAGGACCTGCGAGGCGAATTTTGCAACGTCTCGCACTCGGTCTTCATCATTGGCCAGCAATCGCATGCCATCGTAGCCCACGGACTGCCTTTGCCCTGGGACCCTCAAGTATTGCCATACTGCCGTCACTTTGTGCCGTCCGCCGTAGCTGACCGCATCGATAGCGTATTCCACACCGGGCAAAAACTCCTGAACGACCACGGCGTCGTTCCGCTCGCCCAGGACATTGCGTGATTCGAGCACAGACTTCGCCGCCCGCAGTACGTCCGGCGCGGAATCGCAACGGAACACCAGGTCGGACGCAACCCCCTTTGGCGGCTTGACAACCACTGGCCATGGCACGTGCTCCCGCACCCATTCAAGCAACTCCTGTGCAGTCTTGCCTTTGTGCTGTCGTGGAGTACGCAATCCAGCATGCCACACGACGTTGCCCATTGCAAATTTGTCCCTCCGAGCCTTTGCCAGTCTGGCATCATTTGTCGGCAGCCCAAGCTGATGTGCTAGCCACTCGGCCAACTCCACGCCCGATTCAAAACCGGCAATGACATGCGTGGGGGCAAGCTGCGTCACGGCATGAAGCGTCTCGTCGCAGCGGTTGTTATGTTGGATATGTGCCGCAAAATGAGCTGGATTGAACCGCGACCGCATCGCCGTCGGTAATGCAAGCGAACTCTCCACAGCCGCACAGCCAATTCCGCGCGCGAACAACTCGGCTGCCAACATCGCCCCAGACGAATAAGGGTCAACGATCACGATCGACGCATCGGACATGTTCACGCAATTTCCTCGGAGCCTGCCACCTCAAGCAACTTGGCATGCACGATGCGGTGGTGAAAATGATCGGATACGAGCAAATGTGTATCGTTAACCAACGTTGCCCAGCGAGGTTGATTCAGCCCGCTGGGATGGGCGCCGGAAACCGAGTCGAACTGCCAGAGGAATCGGCCATCGATCGTCCCACCCAGAATACGGTTGTGTCCCGTGTCGGCAATCACGACGACGGCGTTCCCGATGGTGACGTCTCCCATCGTGGGCCAATAGAGCTCGGCATATCTTGGCAGCCGCAACCGATAACATCGACCGTGCGGATCCAACAAAGCTTCAATCTCTAGCGACACGGTACCGTCTCTATGCACAACCAGCAATCGATTGTGCCCGGTGTCGGCAACAACAATCCTCCCGTCGGGCAAAACATCTGCACTATGGGGGTCTTTCAATTGCACGCGACCATCGAGCCCAATGGAATGATGCACCATACCCGTCCAGTCAAGCTCCAGCACGCAATCTTGCGGTGAATCCGTGACCAGTAGGTGTCCGTTAGGCAGCTGTCGTACATCGTGTGGATCGGACAAGCGACCGAGAGGCAGGCCGCGGACGTTCCCCAGCGTTCGCAACGGCTCCCCCGACGCTGAGATCTCGATGATCCTGCCGTTTCGTGCGTCGGCAACCAGCAGCGCACCCGACGACAGTACTCGAGCACACCGCGGCCAAAACAACGCCACGTCGGAGCGCATGGTAATTTCGCGCATTTTTCCCGCCGAGTATTCGACGATTCGGTCATTCCCCGTGTCCGCCACGACAAACGTCCGGGCGTTCCGCAGGACGATCGAGCGAGGATAAGAAAGGTGTCGGGCGCCAATGAGCGGCTCGCTGGTTTGCCATACCGTCCGACCCTCACGATCCAATTCGCGCACGCACGCATTTCCCGCATCGCATACTAACACATTGCCGCTGGCTATCGCTCTCACATAGACCGGATCGCACAACGCCGCACCCTCCACCGGCCATGGACTCGCCGCACCGCTGGAATCGATCGACAATATGCGGTGGTTGCGCGTGTCCGCGACCAGCCTGCGGCCATGTCTCCACCGCGTGACACTCGACGGATTCGAACAATGTGCAAGATCACTGGCCGGATGGTCCCAGGTTCCGAATTGCCACAACACGTTCCCAGTTCGGCTCACTTCACAGATCACGTGCCGAAAGGGATCTGCCACTAGAATCGTATCGTCGGCCGTCAGCTCCAGACCCCCAACGATACCGATCGAACGAACGTGCGACGGCAAGTACCAGCGAAGCTGACCTTCGTAATCAATCTCGGCAACGTCAATGTCGTAGGCGCGATTGTAGAACACTATCAACAACGTATTGCGCCCCGTCGCGACAACATATCGTGGAAGTCGCTTGCTGATGTTCTGCAGTTCAATCGTGCGGACGACGTCACCGGTGGGAGCGACAAACAACAACTGCCATCGTGTTCGACGGAGCAGGGCGATCGCCCCGGCCATGCCACCATCGTCCACCAGGCAACCGTGGGCATCCTCGAAGCCCAGTTCATGCGAGTCGAAAAGAATCCTTCGGTCGACATCCATCCGAATGGTTCGACATTCGAAACGAAACGGCACCTGCTTTTCGACCCCACGCTCTTCCGCGATCACATACGTACCATCAGCAGCCTGCGCGGCATACGTCGGATAGCACACTGCCGATGGAAATCTACGAGCCGACTCGGTCCGGTGACTCTCATGCAGCCCTAACTCAGAGACGAGCTGCCAGGCCATTGTTGGTCACCCTTTTCAGAATTCAGAAGATGGAAATTGATGTTGATTCCAAACCGCCCATTATGCCGACGATTCCTTCCATGATATCATGAGACGTACGGGGATGTAGGAACTCATGCAAACACTCGATGATATCCACCGACTGACCACCTGCCGTCGAATACTTGTGTTGGGATCGAGTGGTTCAGGCAAAACAACGTTTGCCCTCCGGCTGTCGGGAATCCTCCAACTCCCCACGATTCACTTGGATGCCCACTTCTGGAAACCAGGTTGGGTCAGTACGCCACAGGAGCAATGGCGGGAAACGGTCCAGCAGCTAGTACAGCGCGAGTCGTGGATCATCGACGGGATGTACGAGAGCACGCTGGACCTGCGCGTCCCTGCTGCGGATGCACTAATCGTATTGGAGCATCCGCGTTTGACATGCCTGTGGCGTGCCTTGAAGCGTCGAATCACGGTGGACGATGAGCGTCGTCCGGATGCTCCGCCGGGCCAGTTGTTAGACATCCCTTTTCTTCGTTATATCTGGCGTTATCCCTATACAACGCGACCCCTCCTGTTTCAATGCATCGCGAAACATGCCCAGGACAAGTTACAGATCGTGTTACGCGGTCAGCATGATGTGCATCAATTCTTCGAGGGGCTCAACGCGGCACCATGCTGTCGTGGCAAACAAGACGCCGATTGCTTGAAAACATAGTCGATGGTGATTAAAGTAAAGCTATTGCGGCATGCGTGCTTGACACATGAACAAGAAAAACTAGCGTTTGCGGACGAGAAGATGGCCAACCAACGACCAGCGGCAGCCAGCCGGACAGTGTGGCTTCCGGCAATAGCTCTGGCGGTCTGGGTGGCCACGGTGACGCTCGGGCATGCCGCCGACGCTCCGTCGGAGATTGGCGAGAGACCGGCGGCGCCGCGGAGTGACCAGTTCGTAGGGATAACGAAATGTGCGGCGTGTCATTTCAAGCAATTTGAGAGCTGGAAAACATCGCCGCACGGCAAATCGGTCGACTATCTGCCAGCGAAATACCGGCAGGATGCCGAGTGTCTCGCGTGCCATTCGGGCCAACATGCGCGGATCGCCGTGGAGCAGAACCGCGTGGGTGATCTAGAAGGGCTACCGGGCATCGGCTGCGAGGACTGCCACGGCCCTGGCCGCGAGCACGCAAATCTGGCACTAAGCTATATGGACCAGCGCGCGGCGCTGACCGAGGAAGCGATTACCACGTTGCGATCAAAAATCCAAAAGACAGCGTTCGATCAATGCATCAAGTGCCACATCACCAAGGCACACAAAGAGCATCCCACCTTCGAACGCGATAAAACGCCCACCGGTCAGCCGGAGGGAACGTTGTATCCACCCCGTCGTGGCGGTTTTTTACTGCAAGGCCATTAGTCCAGCAACATTCCAGATGCTAGGCGAGTACGACGAGTACGACCACGTTCCGTTCGGGTGTCCGCCGCTAGTGCGTCACGGATTGCGGCGGTGCCGCCGTACGGCTGAGGACAGCCGTGGGACTTTTTCCAAGAGCCTTTTCCGGCCGTTTTCGCGCCGCCGCCCCTTCGCAGTCAACGTTGCCGAATCACGAAATCACGAAATCGTACGGTGATGATCGCACTTGATCGGCCGCTGGCTTTCTGTTACCCTCCGCCGCGCCGTGGCAGCTGCGGGGTCGTCCGTCGGCTACAACATGCCTAACGGACCGTGCTAGCTGGTAGCACTTACCCGTGGCAGCCGGCAGTCGATCGATACGGATTCAAGTTGCTCGGAAATTACAGGAAGCCAACGCCGATGACGTCAGGGACGCGGATGGCAATTGGGGGCATAGTCATTGCCAGCGTGTTTGCCTATATGGCCCGTGTCGCCATGACGTCCGACTGGCAATACTATCTGACCGTTGATGAGTGTTATTTGAGTGCCAGCTCGCTGATGGACGACGCCCCCGTGCGAGTCAACGGTACCATCGTTGGCGGTTCGCTTGTCAACGACGTCGGCGCGGGTCAAATGAGATTCGACCTGTGTGGCGAACAACATCGAATCCGTGTTGTCCACATGGGCGAAGTCCCCGACAACCTTGCAGACAAGCAACAGGTCGTCGTCGAAGGCCGATTGCGCGATGCCTCATTGCTCGTTTCGCACGCGATATTCACCCGCTGTGCGAGCAAATACACCTCCAAGCCAACCGACGGTGAAGATCGTGGCCCAATGCGGGGTGCGACAAAATGAGGTTCGTGGGACAACTCTGTCTGTTGGCCACTTTCGTTGGAACAGGGTACACCGCGTTTGCGAGCGTGGTCGGCTGGTCGGTCGGGTCGCGGCGACTGTTGCAAAGCAGCATCTGGGCAGGTGCCCTGAGCTTCCTGGCAACGACGGTCAGCACGTTCGTCTTATGCCGTGCACTGATCACGAAGGATTTTCATTTTGAGTACGTCGCGCAGTACGTCAGTCAGCATTTGGGTTGGCAGTATTCCCTGTCCGCACTGTGGGTGGGTCAGGCAGGCTCCCTGCTACTTTGGACCTGGTTTTCCCTGGCATTGGCGATTGTCCTTCGGTGTCAAACATTGCGTACTCGGTGGCCCCTTTCCGAACCCGCCTATGGCATGCTGATGGGATTCTGTTTCTTTCTTGCGATGGTGATGATCTTCGCAGCCGACCCCATGGCCAGAAACCTGGCACCGACGCTCGATGGCGCCGGACTCAGCCCGGTCTTGCAGCACCCCGTGATGCTGATTCACCCCCCGGTCGTATTCTTCGGCTACGCGTCGTCTGCCGTCCCAGCTGCCATTGCGTTTACGGCCCTTGCCGCTGGAAAACTGGACGCGACATGGACGGAATTGGCTCGACCTTGGTCACTGTTGTCTTGGGGGATACTGGGAGCGGGAATCCTACTGGGAGCGCGCTGGGCGTACACGGAATTGGGCTGGGGAGGCTACTGGGGGTGGGACCCCGTGGAAAATGGTTCCTTGGTCCCCTGGCTGCTCGCGACTGCCACTCTACATTCTCACATGACATGGCGCAGAGGAGGCCAACAGAAGAAGTTGGCCGTTGCCTTGCCGATCGCGACGTTTGCAATGTGTAATTTTTCGACGTTCCTCACACGAAGCGGAATCTTCAGTAGCCTGCACGCATTCAGCCAATCCCCCATTGGTTGGCTGTTCTTAGTGTGGATGATCGGAATCGCGTCGGCAGCCGGTGTCCTGATCATTGTCCGTCGCGAGAGCCTGCGCCGCCATCCGTCACCAGCGATCTTATGGTCGCGCGAGTCGATGATACTGGCCAACACGGTTGCGTTTATTGCCTTAGCGGTGGCGATTTGTCTGGGGACGATGGCGCCGACCCTGACCGACGCAATCGTCGGCCGAAAGGTCGTGATCGGCCCCCAGTTTTATAACCAGATGCTGATCCCCACGGGCTTGTTGATCATGCTGACAACCGGGCTGGCGCCCCTATTACGCTGGGGGGCTCCGCCTAACGCAGCACAGCGCAAAATGTTAACGCACGTCGCGTGCACGGCGGTCGCCTCCGCTTGCATTGCCTACTTTGGAAGCGGACGTCAAGTCCTGTGGTCCGTCGTGTGCGGACTATTTACCCTGGGTGTCGGTTCGATTGTCGCAAATTGGTGTGTCGATGC
>JAGQPD010000194.1:637-3157 GCA_020426865.1 Planctomycetales bacterium | reverse complement strand
GCTCCCTATCCGAATCAGCCGCTGGCGTTCTGCGGTGCGCTGGCACTGCAGGCATTCCTCGGCGGTCGCAAGGTTCGCGACCAGGCGGACAACCGGACCAACCTGTACCTGCTCAGCCTGGCGCATTCATCGTCAGGCAAGGACTGGCCGCGCCGAGTCAATACGCGGATTCTGCACGCCATCGATCAGGCAAATGCGCTGGGTGAGCACTTCGCGTCCGGCGAGGGATTGCAGGATGCGCTGTACCTTACGTCATGCATGTTGTTTCAGACCGATGAGATCGATGGCTTGTTGCAGTCGATCAACAAGGCGAAAGACGCCCGGTACGAAGGCATCCTCGGCACGCTGCTGACGATGTACTCAGCGGCTGCCAGCGTATTCCCGATGCGGCGCAAGGCCGGCAAGGAGCGTGGTGAGACGATTGAGCAACCGTGCCTTGTGATCTATGGCACGGCCATTCCGACTCATTACTACTCCGCACTCAGCGAAAGGATGCTGACGAATGGATTCTTCGCCCGCATGCTGATCGTCGAGGCCGGCAAGCGCGGGGAAGGTCAGGAGCCGAAGATCGCTGATCTCCCACCAAGAATCCTGGAGACCGCGACGTACTGGGCGAACTTCAATCCCGGCAAAGGGAACATGGGGAAGTTCTTCCCGATCCCGCACATCGTTCGTTACACCGATGAGGCTCAGTCACTGCTGATCGATGCCCGCCGTCAGTGCGAGGCCGAATACGCTCAGGCTGAAGAACGTGGCGATGCCGTGGGAACGACTGTCTGGGGAAGGACGAACGAGCATATCCGCAAGCTGGCGCTGCTGTACTCAATCAGCGCCAATCATCGCGAGCCGTCAATCGATGTCGATGCAGCCCATTGGGCAATGCGGTTCGCGACGCATCAGACCCGTCGCATGCTGTTCATGGCTCAGAGCCATGTCGCAGACAATCCGTTTCACGCCGAATGCCTCAAGCTCCTCAAGAAACTGCGGGATGCTGGCGGCCGTATGGGACGGAACAAGCTCATGCGGACGATGCATCTGAAGATGGCTGACTTCGACCAGATCATCAGCACGTTGCTCTCGCAGGGTGACATCAATTCGGTCGAAATCCCGACGAAGACGAAGCCGGCGTTCGGCTATCAACTCGCTTCGGAAATCCGTCACGACGAAGGCTGAATCCGTCACAAACCGTCACGATTCGAGGGTCAAAACAAAGCGGTTGGGTGGTTTGGGAGGCCAGAAAAGCCGAATCCAACACAATCCGTCACACCCGTTTGTGACGGATTCGGTGACGGATTTCAGAAGCCATAAGTCTATGAAATATATGAAAATACTCTCTTATTTACTCTCTATAGAGAGATCCGTCACACGGACCCCCACTCGCGCAGATTTTGTGTGTGAGGGGGTGGATGACGGATTTATTTGTGACGGATTTGGTTTTGAGACCCATTTCAACAGGAGACCCCACTCAATGACTCGCTGCTGTTTCGACTGTGACTACTTCCAAATCGATGACAAAGAGCCCAGCGAAATCACGGAAGCCGACAGGGACGATGGTTGTGCAGAGGGTGAGTGTCACTTTCGTCCGCCTGCTCTCGGAACAGAGAGTGCGTCGGGGCGGCTGCTTGGCGAATTTCCAAAGGTGTTCGCCATCGACTGGTGCGGGCAGTTCAAGCCTCGCAACAAATGACCGCGCCCCGTCGCCCACGTTGGCCCGTGTCGCGTTGAATCACCAGGGTTGGCCAATGGAACGAAACGCGCCTCGACGCGCCACGCGGCCGCCAGTGGCGTCGACCATCGATGCCATGGGTCCTCCCGAGGCGGGGGATCAAAGGAACTACCGCGGGGAACCGTCGCGGTATCGACCAGTCTTTCTTGCGCCCGTCCGGAATTCGCCGGTTTTCCTGAGGGACGACCGTAACAGTTGCCATCGCTTGAAGTTAGATCGGAAAACCTGTCGCAGTGCGTAAAACCCCGTGGCCCATTGTCGCATTGCAGCTGCTCCTGGTGATTGCCCGCCGAACTGCGGACGGTCGCCCCACACGCTACGAACCAGTGATCTGGTTTCAGCAAATTCCGACCTCGCGAAACCGCAATCGCTGGTCGCGATGGACTCGCCAGCTGGCGAATGCAGGCCTTGTCCGACGCCTGATCGAACCAAATCGTGACCGAGTTCGACAGGTCGCCATTACGAAAGACGGTCTCACGTGGATTCATGAGCACTGCGGCAGCGGCGTCATTGACGACCTGGACCTGAACTGGGGCGACGCTCAACTGCTTGATCACCAATTCTGAACAATCTCATTTTGTCGGAGCGAACATGACAACCGCGATGCAAGTTGAAAACTGGCCAGTCGACCGCTTGGTCCCCTACGACAAGAATCCCCGCCTGAATGACGATGCAGTCGAGGCCGTGGCTCGGTCGATTCAGGAATTCGGCTTCCGGCAGCCGATTGTGGTCGACGACGAGGGTGTGATCATCATTGGCCACACGCGGTTGAAGGCAGCCAGGAAGCTCGGTCT
>JAGQPD010000194.1:0-566 GCA_020426865.1 Planctomycetales bacterium | reverse complement strand
ATCGCCGACAACAAGACCGCCGAGATTGCTGAGTGGAATCTGGAATTGCTGCCGATCGAACTCTCCGAACTGCGGGGCATGGATTTCGACCTCGGGCTGCTGGGATTCGATCAGGACGAGCTGGCCAGGCTGCTCGATCCCGGTGTGCAGGAAGGATTGACGGATCCGGATGAGATTCCCGCCCCGCCGGACGAGGCGATCACGAAGCCCGGCGACCTGTGGATTCTCGGCGAACACCGCCTGCTCTGCGGCGACAGCAGCAAACCAGAGGATCTCGATCGGTTACTTGATGGCCAGCCGATTCACCTCTGCAATACCGACCCGCCGTACAACGTGAAGGTGGAGCCTCGTTCGAAGAACGCCATTGCTGCCGGTCTGTCGTCGTTTCAGGCACCCGTCCATTCTGCAGAAAAGGCATCGGCAACGCCGGCAAAACTCCGGGCAAAGGACCGGCCACTGGCAAACGACTTTGTTTCCGACGAAGAATTCGACCGGCTACTCGATGCCTGGTTCGGCAACATCGCCCGCGTGCTGGTGCCGGGACGCGGGTTCTACATCTGGGGCGG
>JAGQPD010000193.1 GCA_020426865.1 Planctomycetales bacterium | reverse complement strand
GCGAACGATCGCATGCTGATCGTGCAGTTGATGAAGTCGTGCCAGGCGGCGGCACATGGCGGGCATTTCGTCGGAGATAATCGTCCCCAGGAAGCCAGTCACGCCGTCGGCCTTCAAGCGTTCACACGCCGCGATGAATGACGACTCGTCGACGATGTCGGCATTAAAATCGACACCCGCATAGCCGTTGACCTGCAGATCACAATATCCCGGAGAATTGACTCGCTCAATCGACATGGTTGCGAGGCCTCGTCAAGATGATCAGTGTTGCCAATGACAACGTTGAATCAAGCCGTGCATGGCGTGGAGATGATCACGGGCTTCGTCCAGGTCCATCACGAGCGGCGGAGCGACTCGCAGGACAGTGCCGGCCAAGGGGCCCAGCAAATGAATCGCGCGACCTTGACTGTCTCCTTCATAGCAGACGGCCACGATCCGGTTGGCGACCTCGGCGGCCGTCAAGTCTCCGGCCGCTTCACACTGGATTCCCCATACCGTTCCTTCCCCACGAATTGCCTCCACGCCGTCCAATTCCGTCAGCCGCAGCAGGCCCTCTTCGATGACTTCCGACAGCTTGGTCGCGTGTTCGAGAACATGGCCCTGTTCAAATATTTCCAACGTCGCAAGGACCGCGGCACATCCCAGCGGATGCCCGCTCCATGTATCGCTACCGCTGCCATAACTCAATGCCTCGAACAACGAACGTGGACCAACGACGGCGTCCACGGGAATTCCGTTGCCCATTCCTTTGCCCAAGACGACCATATCGGGTTCGATGCCGTACGTGGAGTAGGCATACATCATTCCCGTGCGTCCAAAGTTTGATTGAACTTCGTCGAGGATGAACAAGATGCCGTGTTCGCGACAGAACTGTTGGAGCATCTGCAGGTATGCCGCTTGCGGATGGTAGGAGCCACCGCCACCCAAGTAGGGTTCGGTGATCAGGCAGCATATCTGGCCTTCGTGTGCCCGCCAAAGCCGTTCCAGTTCCTGGCGATAGGGCTTCAGATCCAACAGCTTCTTTCTGAGTTGGACACTGTAACATTCCTCCTGAGGAAACGAGATGAACCGAACTCGTGGATCACGTTCCGGATCGGCCTCGCAACCGGTAACGGCGCCGGCAAGTCCTTTTTTCCCATGAAAGCCGTAGCGAGTTGCCAGGATCATCGATGCATCTTTGCGTTGCGCGAGAGCCACAGTTAAGGCCTTGTGCACCGCTTCGCTGCCGCTGGCAGCCCATAGGACTTGCTCCATTCGCCGGCCGCCCGGCTGTTGTTGCATGTTCTGCACCAAGCGCCGTGCTGCAAGGGCTTCTATTTCGGTGATCGCGTTGTAGGCTGTCAGCGTCGTCGCGTTCAAAAACGACGAAGAGATGTCTTCTTTTTCATCACTCGCCGGATCGACGTCGATCAAGTCGCTCGCGATCAATTGCATATGGGCCCAAACGCTTTGCCACCAGTGTCGCGGATGATGGCCGAGGTTGGCGACAAGAACACCGGATGTGAAATCCGCAAGGCGTCGACCTTCGGGGGTGTAGTGGTAGCATCCCGAGCTCCGGGCCAAGACGGCCTTCGATGGTGTGTACGTTCGCTGTGCAATCGGTTCGTATAGATCGATCTCCTGGCGAGCGACCCGCGATTGTGCTTCATGGCTCATGACCGGATCCACACTCAAGGAGCCAATTGGTGTTCACCACCGGCAAACTTGTCGTGACACGCATTGCACTGTTTGAGCATCGCGCCGTAGCTGGCCTTTGATGCCTCGAAGTCCTTTTTCTTGGCCGCCTGGTACATCTCCTGACCTGCCTTGCGAACCTCGATACTCAATTGCTTCCACGCTTTGGCATCCTCGTCGGAAGGACGGTCCAGCAGCAAATTCCCTCCTTCCGCCAGGGTCAAAGCATCGGCTTTGATAGCCTTCCAGCCAGCGTTGTCGGCGGGGGCACTGTTCATTGTGCTTTTCAACCGCCGGTAAGTCGGTTGGAAGTAGTATTCCATGAACTCATGCATGTCCTCCTCCACCGCTTGTGTCACTAGCGCCGTTGCGGAACCGCTCTCCTTGCTCCCCTCCGTATCGTCACCGGCGGCCGATCCGGGCAGCGTCAACAAAGAAAGGGAAAAACCAATTGTCATCAACACCGTACCGCCGACCGCGTGGCCATGACGGATCTTGTCTTTATGCGACATACTCTTGTGGCTCCTAACAGATAGTCCCAGTTCCGCATTGTCTGGTAACCACGATACACGGAATGCCGCCAGATGGAAGGACCCAGGCGGGAATTGCTGAGGCAAGGTCCGAGCGAGAAGGGGCGCGACGTGCGCGTTCGCGCGTCAAGAATCGCACGGCGAGCTACAGTTGCTCGCGACTCATCGTGCAATTGCCGGCCATCGTCTTGCCCGAAAAGAACTTGGGGGCGATGAATCCGTTGGTGTCGGCGGGCACCTCCACCAATACGTTTACTTCGGCGACGTTCAGATCGATCACGCTGGGGGTGACCGTCACGGCAACGCCTCGGGCTCCAACGGCCCCCATGATTTCCCGAGCACGCGATTCGACGTCAGCTGCCGTGGCCCCCGGAACAATGCCGCGACGCGCCGCCTCGTACGCTGCGTTGTCGACCGTATGCCGAATGATGTTCATCCGGCCGAACTCGATGCTGATCATCACGATCAACAGCAACAATGGCAACGTCAACGCCATTTCCACTGTCAACGACCCGCGACGATCACGACGTCGGGCGCGAAGGCAACGAGGCAACACGGTTGGTTTTGTGAGCATGCTCATAATAATTTTCGTTCGTGTAAAAAGGCTCTCACTAGCGTGCAATTTGGCAATGCCGTCTATTCGATCATGACCACCGGCAGCGTCAGGGCGATTTCCCGGAAGATTTCTTCCAGGCGCGCACGGTTGGGGGCGTGGAAATGCTGTCCACTGGTCAGTCGTGCCACGTCCCGCATCCCTGCCTGATCGGCTTCGGCACTGAAGGTGATGGTGTGGATTGTAATATCGTTGGCAACGGCGGTCGCACACAAGGTGCGCGGGTGAGGTCCAGTGTTGTGGATCCCGTCGGTTAGCACCACCATCGTCCGCACGGCGAACGGTCGGCTGGTGGCCGGATTGGTCAAGACACTGATCGCGTCACGAACCCCGGCGGTAATGTTGGTGCGCCCTTCGATCGAGTTGCTGGCAAGGTTCGCCATGGCGCTGGTTGCCAGCGTATAGTCGAGGTCCAATTCCTGTTCGATGTCGGAATCATTTCGGGCAATGCCACAGTTGTTGTTGGCACTGGAGTAGGAAACCAGTCCCAACTGTTCTTGCTGTTCGGTTGTTTCCAGGGCGAGAATGAACTGTTGCACGGCCTGAGTCAGTTCGCCGAAGCGGCTGAGTGCGGGATGTGGTGGGTCGCAGCGGCGCCAGCCGGGTGGTGTGGCGCTGCCGGAGGTGACCGAATTCATTGAACCGGATCGGTCGACTACCAGGCAGATGTCACGATCCAGGTTGACCGAAGCACTATTGACAACTGGCTCGAATGTGGACCGACCCATGATATGCCCCAGAAACAACGGTACGCTTCCTGATAGGGAATCATCGGTACGACGGCCGTTGACCCGCACGCTATTTGTTGGGCGCGCGCCGTCGACAAAGGAAAACACGCCGGCCGCGTCGCTGCTCGAATTGCCAAACAGGACGTCGGAATCTTCGAGCAATAAAGGTTGGCCAGCGACGCGGTTCATCGCCGCCGCCGCAATGGCGGCGACGCGTGCGTCGTCAATTGACTGGGTACGCGACAGAGCTTCGGTGCCGGCACGAGCGGCGGCGTCGGTTGCCGTGCGCAGTTGAGTCCGCGTCAATTGCATGAAAGCCACGTCCACGGAAAAGGCAGTCATGATCAGAACGATGATCAACATGAAGCAAACCAGCACCAGCATCGCGCCCTTGCGTCGATGACGGCGTTGCCGACCACGAAATGAAATTGTTGCTGACATGCGACTATTCCTTGATCATGATGGCATCGGCCTCGACGTCATCGGTGAAGAAGCGAATCGGAAGGATGCGATTGGAAGCAGGAGGTGCCGTCACGCGAATGTGGATCGGCTCGCCCCGCTCAACCGTCGTAACATCCACTGGATCAATCGTTACGGTTGCTCCCTGGACGTTGCGTTCGACGATGACCTCATCACATCGGTCGGTCACCATGCTGTTATCGGAATCGTGCTGGATCGCGATGCGGACACCTTCGTACGCAACCACGTTCAAGGACTGGATCAAGAAGATCATGCTGCAACATTCGATGGCGGCCAGTACCAGCACGACGAGAACCGGGAGGCAGACGGCCAGTTCAGCGACGGCGGTGCCTTGGCGCCGTTTTCGTCCAGCGCCGCAAGTTCGGCGTTTCAGAAATGTCATCGGTGCGCCCTGTGTGAGTATGTGTTGATGCGGAGGGTATATGCGAAGTTATTTCGCGTCACTATCGCCCGTTGTCGCCTGATGGGGCTCAATCAATAAGCCCAATTGACGGCTGACCGAGTTTAAGTTGCCGGCGATATCGCGCCAGAAGTCCGTGCTGCGGAACGTGAGTGGATTGACCTTCTCACCGTTGGACAATCGCTGAAGTGCGTCTCGAAAGGTCACCATGGGACCGCTAAACCGGTGACTCAATCGAATCGAGTCGTAGATAAAAACGGGAAACAGCGTGACAACGACGACGGCGAGGACGCCGTACTTCGACCACAACGTCGCCATATGTTCTGTTAGGGACTGCTTCTCCGCGGTGGAGAGCATCTGCAGGATCAGCAAATACAGAAACGCCACGGTCGCAGCGATGATCCAGTGCAGGATCAGTTTGCGAATGATGGCCCCCTGAACGGGACCGTCGACGAACAAGCGAGTTCTCTTGCGTGGGGAGTTCATTTCGGCCGCTCCGTGCTCGTACTAGAATTGGTGGATTGTTCTGGCTCTAGCAACAATCTAGGTTACAGAGAACGACGGGTGGACGGTCATCCCGACAAAGTCGCTCAGATGACGGCTGTTTGTACCGATTGCGATGATTGTGCGGGCCGCTGCACATGACAGTGGCACATGCCTGTCGCCAATAAAGACAGGACTCGTCGCCAGTCCTAGAATGCGTGGCCTTCCTGGGGGCCATCGCTGGTAAGCGTGAGGATCTCCGGGCCTTCTTCGGTCATCAGGATCGTATGTTCGAACTGCGCGCTGAGCTTACGGTCGCGAGTGCGAACTGTCCAACCGTCACGACGATCCAAAACCGTGTCCTTGACTCCCTCATTTACCATCGGTTCAATCGTAAAACACATGCCCGGATGGAGGCGATCCAATTGCGACTGGCGATTGGGGAAATGAGGGATCGATGGCTCTTGATGAAAGCGGCGTCCAATGCCATGTCCGACGTATTCTCGGACCACGCTAAATCCGCGAGCATGGGCCTCGGACGTCACGGCCCGCCCGATCTCCGCGACGCGGCATCCTGGGGATAATGCTCGGATGGCCAAATACAAACAGTCGTGGGCACACTGTGTCACACGCTTTGCCATCGCGGAAACTTCGCCGATCAAAAATGTCTCGGACTGATCTCCCAGCCATCCGTGTACGTTGGTCGTGCAGTCGATGTTGACGATGTCGCCCGGCTTCAGCGAATACGTCCCGGGAATCCCGTGGCAAACCACCTCATTGACGCTAATACATGAACTCTTGGGAAATCCCTGATACCCCAGGCAGGCCGGCGTATGTCCGTGGTCGCGCGTGTATTGATAGATCATTCGATCGAGTTCACCGGTCGATATGCCAGCCTGCACGTGGGCACGAACAAAGTCCATCAATTGAGCATTGAATTTGCCCGCTTGACGCATCGCCTCGCGTTCAACGTCTACTAATAACAGTTCCTGTCGTGTATTCAACATAATGAGCCGCTACGTTTTCAAAGTGATCCGGCGGGCCGAATAAGCCCCCAAGTATAGCAGATTTGTCGTTGAGTGAATCCGAACGTTCCCAGTTTCGTGGGGGCATTCTTCTGCGAGTCTGGTTGGCGTCAAGCGTTGACCATCCCCTTTGCGGCTTTCCGATCATCCGGTTAGAATCGCGGGACGCTTCTCGTTTTTCCCAGTTTTTCCCTAGTTTAAGTCAATCATGCCACGTTACAACCCAGCTGAAATCGAACCCAAATGGCAAGCCTATTGGGACGAACACCAAACATTTGCTACCCCACGATTGCCCGCCGCTGAGAAACTGTATGTCTTGGATATGTTCCCCTATCCTAGCGGTGATGGGCTGCACGTAGGGCACCCCGAAGGCTATACGGCTACGGACATCGTCTGTCGATATGGCCGGATGCGTGGCAAATCGGTGATGCATCCGATGGGCTTCGACGCCTTCGGACTGCCGGCCGAAGAGCATGCCATTCGTACCAATACCCATCCTCGCCAGCAGACGGAGAAGAACATCGCCAATTTTCGTCGACAATTGAAGATGCTCGGTTTCAGTTACGACTGGCAACGTCAGCTGGCCACGACCGATGTGGCATATTTTCGCTGGACACAGTGGATCTTTCTGCAAATCTACGATACCTGGTTTGACACAGAATCGCAGCAAGGTCGCCCGATCGCCGAGCTTCCCATTCCCAATGACGTGCGGCAAAAGGGCGAAAGTGCCGTGCGCCGGTACCAAGACGAGCACCGCCTTGCCTATCAAGCCGAGGCGCCGGTCAACTGGTGCCCGGCATTGGGAACGGTGTTGGCCAACGAAGAGGTCGTTGACGGCAAGAGCGAGCGAGGTGGGCATCCGGTGGAACGGCGTCCGTTGCGCCAGTGGATGTTGCGAATCACCGCTTATGCCGATCGGCTGGATAAAGACCTGGAGCAACTCGATTGGTCCCCGAGCATCAAGTTGCTGCAGCGCAATTGGATCGGCCGCAGCACGGGCGCGGAGGTCGATTTCTTTATCGGCCCGCCGGAAAAACTGGGATCGTGGAAGGCAGCGCGAGCGAAGTCCAAGTTTCCACGGGTTGCCGAACTTGATGTGCTGCGCGTCTACACCACACGACCTGACACTCTTTTTGGCGCCACGTACATGGTGATCGCTCCGGAACACCCCTACGTCGACCGATTGACGACGCCCGAACAAAAAGCAGCGGTCGAGAAATACCGCACCCAGGCATCCGCCAAAAGCGATTTGGAACGCACCGAACTGGCCAAAGAAAAGACCGGTGTCTTTACCGGTGCCTACGCGGTCAACCCGGTCAATGATCAGGCGATTCCTATTTGGGTTGCCGATTACGTGCTGATCAGTTACGGTACTGGCGCCATCATGGCCGTGCCGGCTCACGATACTCGCGACTTCGAATTTGCGAAGCAATTCGATCTGCCGGTGATCGCGGTTGTGGATCCTGGCGAGAATACCGAGGTGGATCGTCAGCTTGTTCTAGCGGGCCAGGCCTGTTCGACCGACGATGGCCGAGCGGTGAATTCGGGTGCCTATGACGGATTGAAGACAGAGGAATTCAAGCAACGGATCGCCGCGGACCTGGAAGAGTCCGGTTTGGGCCGCTCGGCCGTGAACTATAAACTCCGCGATTGGCTCTTCAGCCGCCAGCGTTTTTGGGGCGAGCCGTTTCCGATTCTGCATGAATTGGACGACAACGGGCGGCCGACGGGGCTAATTCGTGCGGTCAAGGCGAGTGAGTTGCCGGTGGATCTGCCGCACTTGGACGATTTCAAGCCGCACGGTCGACCGGAACCTCCGCTCGACAAGGCCCCTCGCGAATGGCTCTACCCAGTGATCGACGGCAAGCAGTACAAACGCGAGACCAATACCATGCCGCAATGGGCCGGATCGTGCTGGTACTATCTTCGATTTCTGGATCCCGCAAACGAGCAGGCGTTGATCGACCCAGCGGTCGAAAAGGCGTGGATGCCGATCGACCTCTACGTAGGTGGAGCCGAACACGCGGTGTTGCATCTGCTCTATGCCCGATTCTGGCACAAGGTGTTGTATGACCGGGGTGTGGTGAGCACCCCCGAGCCATTCCAGAAGCTGATCAACCAGGGCATGATCCTCGGTGAAGTCGAGATCACGGGCTATCAATCCGAAGATGGTCAATGGACCAGTGCCCAGAACGTGAAATGGGACGAAAACAAGCAGCCGCTGCATCCGCAGACGAGCGCGCCGCTTCGATCGGTGCTCGTGGATCCAGCTGACACCGAGAAGTTGCAGAACAACTTCGTTTTGAGGTCCGATCCGTCGGTACGTTTGGACAGCCGTGCCCATAAGATGTCAAAGAGTCGCGGGAATGTTATTAATCCCGACATGATCATTGAGGACTACGGTGCCGATTCGCTTCGGTTGTACGAGATGTTCATGGGGCCGCTCGAGCAGGCCAAACCGTGGAGCATGGACGGAGTGAACGGTGTGCATGGATTTCTCAATCGCGTCTGGCGGATGATCGTCGACGATCGCGCCGAGTCGCCCACGCTCAACCCGGCGATCAGCGACTCGCCGCCCGACGACGAGCAGAACCGTGTGCTGCACCGCACGATCAAGGCCGTCACCGAGGACATCGAAGCACTGTCGTTCAACACGGCAATCTCGCGGATGATGGAGTTCACGAACTTCTTCACCAACGTGGAGCCTCGGCCTCGCGCAGTGCTGGAACCGTTCGTACTGCTGCTGGCTCCGTTCGCCCCGCATCTGGCTGAAGAGTTGTGGGCAATGCTGGGGCATGGTGAGTCGCTCACGTACGCTCCGTGGCCCACATTCGATGATGCGAAAATCGTCGAGGACGAAGTCGAAGTCCCCGTGCAGGTGAACGGCAAGCTGAAGTGTAAGCTCAAGGTGCCAACCGGATCGGATGCCGCCACAATGCAATCCATCGCCGAGGCCGACGCCGAAGTACAGAAGGCGATTGGTGAGAAGACCGTGGTGAAAGTGATCGCGGTGCCGGGCCGGCTGCTGAACTTCGTGGTGAGGTAGGGGAGCGTTGACGGTTGAGGGGGCGCCCCGCGTCGAACGTTGAACTTCGGGGGCTTCCGCTTTGCGGAGCGCCCCCGCTACCCCACCGCTCCGAACATTCCTCCCTGCACGTTTGAAATGTTGGGCGGAACTCTGTCTGCTGTGTGAACGTTCGTATGACGCAAACGGAAAACAGGAGCGGCAGATGACTGTGCGGATTGGCATCATTGGCGTGGGTTTCATGGGGATGACCCATTTTGAAGGGGCCAAAGCGGTTGAGGGAGCGAAGGTCACCGCCATTGCCACCCGGAATGAGAAGAAGCTCGCCGGGGACTGGTCCGACATTCAGGGGAACTTTGGTCCCCGAGGCAGCAGCAAAACCGATCTGACCGGCGTGAAGCCGTATTCCGACTACTACGATCTGCTGGCCGATCCGGAGATTGATCTTGTCGACATCTGCCTGCCGACCGATCAGCATGAAAAGGTCGCCATTGAAGCGCTGCAGGCCGGCAAGCATGTGCTGCTCGAAAAGCCGATTGCGATTGAACTGGAAGCGGCCGAACGTATTCTCGCTGCAGCGAAGAAGGCCGGGAAGCTGCTGATGGTCGCTCAGGTGCTGCCGTTCTTTCCCGAGTTCCGCTGGGTGCGAGAACAGGTTCAGAGCGGCAAGTACGGCAAGCTGCTGGGAGCGGCGTTCCGACGGGTAATTGCTCCGCCCGACTGGTCCAGCGACATCAAGGATTTCCGCAAACTGGGTGGCTGGGGCATCGATCTCCATATTCACGATAACCACTACATTGGCCTGTTGTGTGGGATTCCGAAGCGGGTCTTTGCCCGCGGTCTGCTCAAGGAGGGGTTCGTCAACCATGTCTCCTCACAGTATGTGTACGACGATCCCGATCTCACGGTCAGCTGTATCAGCGGCGGCATTGCGGCCCCGGGACTGAAGTTCGCGCAGAGCTTTGAACTGTTTCTGGAGCAGGCCACGATTCAGTTTGACGCCGGGACCTACGGCAACGACTGGGTGGTCAATCGTCCGTTGACGCTACTGACCGCCGATGGAGAAGTGCATCAACCAGATCCCGGTGGCGGGAGTGAGTGGTGCGCGGCCTTTACCGCAGAACTGAAAGTGGCGGTGGAGGCGGTGCAGACCGGGAAGACACCAGCCGAACTTTCTGGCGAGCTGGCCTGCGATGCGCTGCGGTTGTGTTATGCGGAAGCCCGCAGCATTGCCAGCGGTGACGTTGTGGATGTGGCATGATCATCGGCTGTGTGTCGATGGCTATGTGCTGTGGCGTTCCGGAAGATTAGACTGTCCCCATGAAACGCACGCTGCCCCTGCTGATTACCGCGCTGTCGGGTTTCATCCTGATCGCTGCTTTCTTCGTGCCCTTCGCGCAATCGTGGGGCGAGCAGGCGGCCATCTGGTTCGACATTCTGGCCTCGATCGCGTTTGTGCTGGGAGGCGGGAACCTCATCACGCAGCATCTGAAGAAGATCAGCGATGGTCAAAAAGGCTGGGGCTACTCAGCGATCATCGCCTCTTCATTTCTCGTAACGCTGTTCATCGGAATGATCAAATGGGGGGCTCAACCCGCCGGGAACACCGAGTTCTTTGGCGAAGTCTTTGTGACCTGTCCCGTTGACCTGTTACCGGAAACGACCATTCCCGGAGATGTCCCGCCGCGCGGCGATGGAACGGATTTGCCGCTGTCGGTTCGAAGGCAGCTGATTCGCGGCAACGGCCAGCTGGCGTTCCGGGGCTGGATGACCAGGTCTCAACTGCACGACCTTATCGAATATCAGGACGATCTCGCCTGGCGTGCACTGGTGGAGGAGCTGCATGCACAAGCTCAACCCCCCGATGTATTCAAAGGCCGGTTGCAGTACCGATCCGACCAGGGGGCATTGTCGATCAATGGACCACTCACTGAAGCAGAGGAAAACCAACTGCTTGAGTTGCTCGGGGACGATCTGCAGAAGCAGGTGAAGGAACTGGCGAAGCGGTCTCGCGAGACCGTTTCCGTGGAAGTGACGCGAGTTCCGCCACGGTTTTCGATTCCGGAGGAATTACACGATGTGGTGACTCTGCAGGGGAGCACGCTCTCCATTCGCGGCCCGATGTCGATTCCATTGAGAGACGAAATCGCAACGGAATGGGTCAACCCTCGGCGATTGCGTTCGTTGTCGCATGCGGAGCGGCAGGCCCTGCGTCAACAAATTGAATTGGCGGGGCAACCGCTCACTGCTGATCAGGCCAAGGTGTTTGAAGACGAAATGCGGCTGCTCGAGACATCGGCAGAGATTTTGATTCTGGCGATCAATTCGGCGGGGACAGGGGAAGCCGAGTCCAAGACATGGCGCGAACTGTATGCCGAATTTCAGGCTGGTCAGCGCTTCCTGGAGGAAAAGAAGCCGGCTCCCGAGTCACTCGTCCTCAATTCGCAACAGGAAGAACTGGTGCGTCAATTTGCCGCCGATGGTTCGATGACG
>JAGQPD010000192.1 GCA_020426865.1 Planctomycetales bacterium | reverse complement strand
TCGTCGACGGCGTGAATCCGAACAACCCCAATCGGATCGAGTATGTCTTCGACAATGTCGATATCGCTGCGGCGATCAACTACATCGCCGCCACTTCCATCATTCACGATAACGATGCGCCCCACAAGAACTATCACGTCTATCGCGACACCGAAGGGAGTCAGCAGTGGACGTTCCTGCCCTGGGACAAAGACCTGACATTCGGCCTGAATTTTGGCTTGCCCGGCGTCATTGGCAACCAGGATCCGTTTAGCCACCCGTTCTTCGGAGATAGCGATCACCAGAAAATAGACGGCAAGTGGAATCGCTTGATCGATGCGTTGTTTGAGATCCCCAGCGTGCGCGAAATGTACGTCCGCCGGTTGCGCTCACTGATGGACCAGTTGCTACTCCCAGCCGGAAGCCCGGAGACTTCCTGGCTTGATCGCCGAATCGCCGAACTGACCGCCGATTTACAGCCCGAAATCGGCTCGACCAGTTGGCTCAACGACGTCAATCGCATCACCAACGAATATCTCGTTGAACGCCGACAGCACCTGTACGTCGATCACAGCATCGACAACCCGACCTATCCGGACAACGCGGCAATTCCCGATGCGCAAATCGGCAACCCGGCCATTTTATTCGGCGCGATGGATGCAAGTCCGGCAAGCGGCAACCAGGACCAAGAGTATCTCGAGCTTACCAATCCAAATACTACGGCGGTCGACATCAGCAATTGGCGAATCGAAGGGGGAATCGCGTTCACCTTCCGCCCCGGCACGGTGATCCCCGCCGGTGACACTCTGTACATTACGCCCGACGTCCCTGCATTTCTCGCTCGCACCAGCGGCCCACGGGGTGGCCAACAGCTATTCGTGCAAGGCAATTACTCCGGACACCTGTCCAACTTGGGCGAGATGCTAAGCCTAATCGCGGCGGACGGCCAGGTGGTCGATCAAACGTCGACTCCGAATAACCCAACTGCGACACAACAGTATCTGCGAATAACTGAAGTCAACTTCAATCCTCATGATCCACTCGTGCAGTTCGGCGAGGAGAACGTCGACAACGATGAATTCGAGTTCATCGAATTTGTCAACACCAGCGGTAGCCAGACCTTGAACCTGGCTGGCGTGAGGATTTCCGGAGCAGTCGAATATCGTTTCGGAACGATTGAGCAGGTAATGAACGCCACGTTCAATCAAGTGACGGATGGATTCACGTATGTTGACGACCCGTTTAATAGCACGAACGAGCCGTCGCACGCCGCTGGAGCACGGGTCGCCGGTGTCGGCCCAGATGGCAGCGGCGCGTTGCGTGTCTACCTGGATGAAGCGGGATCGGGCGCCGATCTGGCCGGCACATCGGGTGGCTGGACGAACACCTTCAATGTCGGTGAGGGAGGTGTCTATGATCTGTCGGTCGATTACCGGATGATTGTCGGCCAGGGATTTGAGTCGGATGAGTTTGGCGAGGTGCTGCTGCAGATCGACGGCACACGCATCGGCACAAACGCCAATTCGTCAGTACTGCACGTGGCCGGGGACGGACAAAACCCTTCCACGCCCCCGGTGGACTCGGGTTGGCGTACCGCACAATTCAAAGTGCCGCTCACCGCCGGCAGCCACACGTTGACCATCGGCGGCTACAACAACAAGTCGACGTCAACCAACGAGGATGTCGAGCTGTACTTCGATAATGTCAATCTGTCGGGAAGCGTCGGTGAGCTACTCTTGGAACCGAACGAACGTATCGTCGTCGTGAAGAACGTTGACGCATTTGCCAGCCGCTACGGATCTGTCAGCTCGATCGCCGGCACGTTTTTCAACGGCACCACCTTGCCGAATGGTACGGGTGACGTGAAACTGGACGACGCCAATGGCAATACGATTGTCGATTTCCGCTATGACGACGCATGGTACCGCCGCGCGGATGGGCGTGGAAGTTCACTGGAAATCGTCTCCCCGTCGCTCGATTACTCCCGCTGGGATAGCTGGCAGGCAAGCCTGGCATTCGGCGGTACCCCAGGTTCAGATGCCCTGGCGACGCGCGATGTCATTATCAATGAAGTGCTTGCCAATTCGGATGCCCCTGAGCCGGACGCGATCGAACTGTACAATACGGGCCAGCAACCGGTGAACATCGGCGGTTGGTTGCTCTCGGACACCACAAACAACCTTTTCAAATTTGTCATCCCGTCCGGAACGGTCCTGCAACCTGGTGCGTACATCGTTTTCGACGAAAGCGACTTTAACCCGGGCAGCGGAACACAAGCGACCGATTTTGCATTGAACTCGCTTGGTGACGATGTTTGGCTGGTTGCGACGAGCCCAACAGGAAAACCAACTCGCGTCGCAGACGCAATCGCATTTGACGGCAGCCAAGTGGGGGTGACGCTGGGGCGCGTGGATGATGGCCAGTTCGATTACGATCTGTTTCCGCTGCAGCGGTCCACACTGGGATCGAGTAATGTCGAACCGCAGGTCGGCCAGGTAATCATTAGCGAGGTTCACTACCATCCCGCCGACGGCGCGGCAGGCCAAATGCCAGGTGCCGAATTCATCGAATTGTACAATGGTTCCACCAGTACCCAATCGCTCACGGGTTGGCAGATGCGCGGAGCCATCGACTTTGCGTTCGCCGATGATACGATTCTGTCTTCTGGTGGAATTGTGATCCTCGTTCCCTTTGACCCGTTGTCAACCGCCATCGCAGACGACTTCCGCAACCGTTACGGCGTTCCTGCTTCGACGTTGTTGGTCGGACCATTCACGGGTCAGCTGGCAAACAGCGGCGAGGTTCTCGAGCTGTTGGCGCCACTTGTGCCTGGGGTCGTCGACTCGGGAAGCTATCTGGTCGATCGGGTCGGTTATCGCGACGTCGCCCCATGGCCAACGGCGGCCGATGGAGTGGGAAGTTCGTTGCAACGAAATACGCCGACCGCGTTTGGCGATCGGGCAGGAAACTGGTTCGCGGCGTCGCCAACACCGGGCATTGTGTCGTTCCTGACGGGACGGTCCACCGACTTCGACCAGAACGGGGTCGTCAACGCCACGGATCTTTCCGTCTGGGCCCAAGGGCTGGAATCCTCGACCATCGCCGCGCAGGAGACCGGCGACGCCGACGGCGATTTGGACGTCGATGGGCGGGATTTTCTTGCTTGGCAGAGAGATTTCGGCGTGCCAGCCACCGTGCTTTCGACCGCATCCGCCGAAAGCACATTGGTGGAGACATCCCTCCAACGGGGGACAGCCCGATCATATCGATCTGCGCTTCGGCCGACCATGCCGGAGGCCGTCGATCAGGCAATCGCCGAGGCCTACCAGCAGTCGCCGGGAATGCGTCAAGCCAGACCGTTACAATCAGCTCGATCGGTCGTCTAGCGGAGAACGGTGTTCTCCAGCCAAAGCCGGCAAGTTGCCAAACGATCAGGCAGTCTAAGCGACCAGGCAGTCTGGCTGTCTTTGAAGCTGTCTTTTCTGGAAGCTGTCTTTTCTGGAAAAATCTGCGTCTCCCGGGGGGAATTGTCGTCGCAAGTGGGTGGGCGAATACGGGTATTACGGTAGAACGTGGTGCTCTCGTTGGCCCACCTTCATCTTGCCAGAGCGGATTCGCAGCCGATACGTACCGAGACCCTCGTACTCGGCTGCGGTCCGCCATCGGTTCGATCTTTAGCCGCTTGATCTACGGCCGCTTACCGCTTAGGGTGCATATTAGGTTGGTGTTGGTTCGGCTGGGACCTTTACCTTGGCGGAAATAGCAAGACTTGGCCGTGATGGCTGGAGGGGGACCGGATGCAAACGATCCGTGCGATGTGGTTCGTCCGCCGGCACATGTTCGGTGCGGTGCTTTGTCTGCTGGCGTTGGATTTGGCCCGGGTTGCTACCGCTCAACCGGCAGACCCGGCTGCAGCGATGCAGCAGATGTTCGACGAATTCGCGCGCGCTTCCAATGCGTTCATGCCGGGGATATTGGGCGAACTGACCGACGAGCAGGTACGGCAGTTGGAGGGGATCGACATCCCGATTCAAGACGAGCGTCGTTTCGGCGAGCGAGTGGTCGAGGAGTATTTGGCCACCTTGCGATCGAACGGGTTAGTCTGGACGGAGGAAGGACGGGACGTCGAGTACCTGTCGCAGCTGGTTGCAAAGATACGACCGTTGATGGAGCGGGGCAAGCTGTACAGGGAAATTCGGGTCATTGTCGTCGAGTCTCCGACGACCGATGCTTACTCCGTTCCTGGCGGGACGCTCATTTTTTCCACGGGGATGGTGCAGCATGTCGCCAATGAGGCAGCAATGGTTGGTGTTTTGGGGCATGAACTATCGCATTTGGATCGTGGGCATCAGCTGTTACCGCTGCGGCAGGCCAAGATGATGCGCCAGCCGATGTCGCTGGACCGGGGGATGTCCTGGATAGGTCTGTTCGCGCGTCCGTTTCGTCCCGAATTCGAAAAACAGGCCGACGCCGACGCGACTCGGTGGATGATGCAGCTTGGATATGAGCCACTTGCGCTTTCGCGGTTGCTGTCGAGTTGGGATCGCCGTCAGGACCAGCAGGTGCCGTGGCAGAAGTTTGTTCCAAGTTTCGTGAAGTCACACCCGGATCCTGGTTTGCGTTCCGTGGAGATTGCGAGGTTGTCCGAACAATTACGGCAGCAGTATGTTGACGCGACTTATATTGGCGAGGACAATTTACGGGAGCGACGTCCACGCGACGGCGGACGGCGCAAGAGTGGTCAACGCAAGAGCGAACGGCGCAGGGCGAATAGGGACTAAATGCAATCTATGTCAGCGGATGCTCTGAATGATTCCTTCGACGACTTCTTGCAACGCATCCGGATCGGGGACGCACGTGCGGCAGAAGAGTTTGTGCGGCGTTACGAGCCACTCATTCGCCGCGAAGTACGACTGCGTTGGGAAGACGAGCGATTGTCACGACTGTTTGATTCGCAGGATGTGACACAATCCGTGCTGGCCAGCTTCTTTCTCCGCGCGACGGCGGGACAATATGATCTGCAAAGTCCGGAACAGCTGGCCGGCCTGTTATTGACCATGGCTCGCAATAAGATGGCCTCCCGCGCGCGGCATTCCCATCGCCAGTGTCGGGACTCGCGTCGCCAGGTTTCGACTGATCATGCCGTGCATATCATTAGCGAAAAGGACGACAATCCTGCTGAGCTCGTGGCGGGCCAGGAGCTGATTGCGGAATTCCGCGCACGACTGACGGCGGAAGAATCACAGCTTTCCCAGATGCGACAAGAGGGTCGTACATGGACGGAGATCGCAGAGGCCCTGGGCGGTTCCGCCGAAGCGCGCCGGATGCAGTTGAACCGGGCCGTGGACCGGATCGCTCAGGAGCTTGGGATCGGATGTGATTAGTTTGCGAAACAACAACCAGCCCTTTCATCAAGAATATGTTCGGTCCGGCAACGCGTGGCGATATTTTAAGGAAAGCGCATACATTGTCCCCAAGTCGAGAGCGAGTAGCGTGCCTTGGACCCCGACGACTCGTCATTCTCCATAACACCGGCCGAAGAATTCTATCAGGCCTGGCGACGTGGGCAGCAGCCAAGCGTCGCATCGTTCCTTGGCAACCGTCCCCAGCTTACGGTGTGGCAGCAGGCGAGCGTGCTGCGCGTGGACCAACGCTGTCGATGGGAGGATGGGCATCCATTGGCCGTCGAGCACTATATGGAGCGGTACCCGCAAGTTTTGGCCGACGATGAAGTCTTGTTGGATTTGATCTTCGCCGAATTCCTGTTGCGTGATCGCCATGCACCGCCGGCGGACCTGAACGAATTCGAACATCGCTTTCCCCAGTACATCGCCACCTTGAAACAGCAAGTTGGCTTGCATCGATTGCTGGACGAAACAACTGAGACATCCGAGCTGCATGTCCCCGGATACGAAATCTTTGGAACCATCGCCCGAGGCGGAACGTCTGTCGTTTACCGCGCCCGACATATCGCATTGGAACGTGATGTTGCATTAAAGGTGCTTTCCGCCGGACCGCACTCCAGTGGCTCCCTGCGCCAGAGATTCTTGTCGGAGGCGTCGGGGATAGCACAACTGCGACATCCCAATGTGGTTATGATTCATGATGTGGGACAGTACCAAGGCCATCCCTACATGGCATTGGAACTCGCGGATTGCGGGACGTTGGCTACCGCCTTTGCTGGCCAGGCACTTCCCTCGAATACGGCGGCCCAACTCATCGCCAGCCTGGCTGAGGCAATGCACGCCGTGCATCAACTGGGAATTGTGCACCGGGACCTCAAACCGAGCAACGTCCTCTTATTCTCCGGACCGTCGCCCGAACGCTCAGACGTTGCAGGTGACCAGCCCAATACTTTGCTGGATGCCAAAAGTGCCTTTGAGCAACAACGGTTGATACCGAAAGTCTCCGACTTCGGGTTGGCGAAATTCCTGCAATCGACGACCGCCGATCTGACTCAGTCGGGCGACATGATCGGCACGCCTGCCTATATGGCTCCCGAGCAGGTGACCGGCAACGGGCCGGCGGTCGGCCCACCGACGGATGTCTATGCGCTCGGCGCGATCCTGTATGAATTGCTAACAGGAATACCTCTTTATTCGGGCCGGTCACCGTTCGATGCACTCCGAGCCGTAGCGCGCGGAATTATCACGCCCCCTCGGCAACTTGTCCGGCGCATTCCTCGCGATCTCGAGACAATCTGCATGAAGTGCCTCGAACTGGATCCGGCGCGACGTTACGCTACCGCTGGGGAGCTAACAAATGACCTAACACACTTCCTGCAAAAAAGACCTATCAGTGCCCGCCCCAGTTCTTGGTGGCAACGCGGCAAATTGTGGGCCCGACGACGACCAACAACCGCTTTGCTTTTGGCCAGTCTTGCCGTGCTGATCGCCGCCGCTTGCGGTTTCTGGCGCTGGCATCTCCTTCGTGAACGTAATCACGATATTCACGCCCAGGTAAAAATGCTGGCGGCGTCAAATACAATGGCCGTTCCGAACATCCTGTCGCAAACCTTCGTCAAGTCGTCGGCCGGGGAACGGTTCATCGAAGAAGAAATGGCTGGCGTTTCGCCATTCACCTCGGCCTGGATGCATTTGCAGCTGGCCCGATTGCGATACACCTCAGAAAAGCCGGCAATGGTAATCGCCAAAGAGCTCGCACAATACCTCGAATCTGCCAACCCGGATGAAGTCGAGCTGCTCGTCACAGAGCTAAAACCTTGGCTGTCGCAACTATCAGGCGAGTTGTGGAATCGCTTGCAGAGCGGCAATCCGTCATCTGAAGAACGGTTGCGATTGGCCAGTCTACTGTCGCACGACACCAGCGCGCCAATCGAGCGATGGAGCCCGGTGGCCAGTATGCTCGCCAACGATTTGATGAACGCCAATCCGCTGGAAATCCCCCGTTGGGCTCGCCTCCTGTCGCCCATCGGGACGCAATTGATTGCGCCACTTACGTTGATCTTTCAATCGGGCGAATACTTGACGACGCAACGTGGCACGGCCAGTGTGTTGATCGGCGAATTCGCCCAGGGTAATGCGTCAACGCTCGTACCACTTTTGATAGATGCGACGCCATCACAATATCTCGCTCTGTGGCCCTACGTCGTCGCCGCACCGAATGCGCTCAACGAGCTATTGGACGTGGTCAAGCAACGTCCGGTCGACGATCAGAACGCATGGACGAATGGAAGTGAACAACAATGGATCGAGATGCGGACCCAAAGAGACCGTCGCCACCGTCGATACGCGATCGCCGCGATCGCATTGGCACAATTGGAGCATGTCGATTCACTGAAAGGAGTGCTGGCAGAATCGCCCGACAATTCCGTTCGCAGTCTGACAATCGAACTTGCCGGACCACTTGGGCTTTCGCCCTCTCACTTGCTGAGTCTCCTCGAGACCTCGGCGGACGGAGTGCAGCGTCAAGCCGCATTGCTGGCGCTTGGTCACTATACCCGCCCCAAATGGCACGAGGCGGAAATGGCCGTCATTCGCAATGCCCTGCAATCACATGCAACGCAATGCCACGACGCGGGGGAACGAGCGGCGCTACTGTGGCTCGCAAACCACAACTACGTCGATCCAGCTCGGCTCCCTTCGGCAACGTCTGACGTCGAAGAGGATTTGCGCCAGCCGACATCGACACACCCCATCTACATGACGACCTCACAACGACAGCTACTAGTCATCTGCCCGGCTGGTACCGTGGCGATGGGATCGCCACCTTATGAAGAGGACCATGAGGACGATGAAATTGTCCATGCCGTAATAATATCACAGGCTTTTGCCCTCAGTGCAACCGAAGTGACGGTAGAACAGTTTCTTCGTTATTCCACGAAT
>JAGQPD010000191.1 GCA_020426865.1 Planctomycetales bacterium | reverse complement strand
ACTACAACGACTACAACATCGAATCAGGACCAAAGCATGAGAGCTCAATGGTTTTGCTAAAACGCCTACTCAACGAGGCGGCCCCCATTCACGCGGTCGGTATCCAGGGACACTGGAAAAGCGGACAGGTGCCTTTTGACGACATCGAGAAAGCAATCGTCGATTACGCGTCCCTGGGGTTGAAGGTGAGTATCACTGAACTTGATGTTACGATTCGTGGTCAATCCGGCGGTCAGCTCGGTGGCAGCGTTGGCCGACGTCGATATCCAACGACTGCGCCCCCGTCGCTCGACGAACTCAACGCTCAAGCCGAAGACTATGCCCGGCTATTCGCAATCTTCAAAAAGCACGAAGACGTGATCGAGCGCGTCACCTTCTGGGGCCTGAATGACCGTCGCACCTGGCGTTGGGGGCAACACCCACTGCTGCTCGATGCGAGTAACAATCCGAAGCCAGCATATGCGGCCATCGTCAACGCGACTCTTCCAGACAATGCCGACGATCGTGTGAGCCCTCTCGAGCAAATCCGAGTGAACGACGGAGGTCAAGGCCCCAACTCGGCAACCGCGACGCCGCTCAAGTGGAGTGCCTCTGGCGTGCTTGTGCGTCCCATCTCCGACGAGTCGCACACGATCGTTTCGGTTAAAGACCCCACGATTGTCCGTCACGAGGGTCTGTGGCATATTTACGCGACCGCTTACTCGACATCCGCCAGGACGTGGAGCATGGTGTATCTGAATTTCAAAGAATGGGATGATGCACCCAACGCCAAGTTGACGCATATTGACATTAATCCGAAGCTGCGAGGGTACCATTGTGCCCCGCATCTCTTTTACTTCACACCACATGAGAAGTGGTACCTGATCTTTCAATCACAGCATCCACAATACTGTACAGCGGACGACATCAGCAAACCAGAGACCTGGTCTGCACCGCAGAATTTCTTTGAGAGCATGCCGCCGGGCACACCGCGACTGCCAATTGACTACCACATCATCTGCGACGCCACGCATGCATACCTATTCTTTACCGGCGACGACGGCAACTTCTATCGGTGCCGAACGAAGATTGGGGACTTCCCCAACGGCATGAGTGCGCCCGAAATCGCCATAAAAGACAATCGTAACGATCTATTCGAGGGAAGCATGACCTACAAGGTCAAGGGGACGGAGACTTACCTCACGATCATCGAAGCAATGAGCCCCGCCCGATATTACCGCGCCTGGACTTCGAACGACCTCAATGGCGAATGGACCCCTTTGCCCGGTGCGGATTCGTGGGACACGCCCTTTGCTGGGATCAAGAATGTGACATTCGACGATGGCGTCCAGCCATGGACGAGGGACATCAGCCACGGAGAGCTCATTCGGGACAATGTCACCGAGACGCCGACGATTGATGTTGGGAACTTACAGTTTCTCTTTCAGGGCCGCGATCCAGACGACGGGGGACCGTACCACTTGCTGCCGTATCGACTTGGACTGTTGCGACTCGACGAATCATCGGAATTCCCGCCGCCAATTGGGGATGTCGACGTTGGAGCGAACTAAAACGCGACTTGCCGTACGATCCAACACCGACCAGCGTTAAACAAAAGTGAGGTAATGTTATGAGCGCAGTCGCTTTGCTCCAAGAGGCAATTGAACTAAGTCGAACGATGACATTTGCGCTTATCGACGACATGAAGGATTTACCCTTGCAGCCACCTACGTCCAACGGTGGCAACCATCCTTTGTGGATTCTAGGTCATCTCACCTACGCCGAATCGAACCTCATTCAGCACGTAATCGGCGGCCAAGAGAATCCGCTGATCGGTTGGAAAATGATGTTTGGGGCCAGCACGGAACCGTCGTACGACGCGAGCCATTATCTGCCGTGGGACGAATTCCGTACGAAGGCAGATGAAGTGCATCGGCAGACAAATGCATGTATAGCCGAGTTATCAGACGGCGATCTCGATCTCCCTTCCAAGAATCCGCCGCCTGGTCGTGAACATGTATTTGGAACGGTGGGCAAATGTCTGACGATGGTAGCATTACACCCCATGACCCATCGCGGTCAACTCGCTGACGCTCGACGGATGGCCGGACGACCACCATTGTTCGTCTAGTCGCGTCAGGGGGACGCAGTGAGGAATCAATCGCGTGGACGGCGTCTGGGGCCTTTTCACTGGCATGCCTCACGTACCCGTGTCGACGACGGAAGACGTTTAATTCGTACGTTGCGAAACTGTACCGGATCATTATGTCCGGCAAAGCCGAAGAATCCGCTGGTGCGGTTCTTACCTGGATGCTCCGTATCGTCCTTGAACTGCGTGACTTTGCTGACGTCGGCGTTGATGATCTCGACGCCGTTGAGCACGACGCGGATCGTCGATCCAATCACGGTCACTTCTTGCTCGTTCCACTCTCCCACTGGCAGCAGGTGGTCTCGTTTGGGCGCCACCATGCCATAAATTGCGCCGTGATACTGCCTTCCGTCCAAGTTCTTGTATTTCTCCGCCGAATCGTCCAACACCTGTAATTCGCACATTGCCTGCGTCGACGCTCGGCCAGTCCCCGGGTAGCGGATCGCTAACCCGTTATTTCCCCCCGGCGGCAGGCGGAACTTGAGCCTCACGACAAAGTCTGCATATTCTTCCTGATAGTACAACACGCCCCCCTTCCCCGGCTGGCACACAATCGCGCCTTCTTGCACGGTATAGTTGTCTACTTCTCCCCGCCAACCGTTCAGATCCTTGCCGTTGAAAATCGACACGAAACCCGGTTCACCATCGGCACGACTGTCTTCTGCTTGTCCGGCGACTGCTTGTCCGGCGACTGCTTGTCCGGCGACTGTTTGTCCGGCGACTGCTTGTCCGGTGATGGAAAAAGCAATCAACAATGAGAGCGTGCAAAGGTACGAAGATGCGGGATCTTGCATAGTGGGCAACCTTCTGTGGAACCAGCTTGATGGAAACAGCGTCAATTCATTGATGATTCTTTGGGCGGATGGGGGCGGCGCTATCGGTCTTCCATCGGTCTTCCAATTGTCAGCTCCCTTCCGGCAAACAGCTCTGCTTTTTCTGTGTCGTGCGCGCCAGAAGGCTAGTGTAACACGATGGCGGCGTCGTGTAAGGTGCTGAGGGGTCAGCTGGAGGGGTGTCGTCGTGTCGCTGAATGGCCGTCGGGTGCCGGAGAGCGAACGAATTAGGGGAATGTGTCGTCTAAGTGTCCGGTGGGATACAGCATCCCAAGATCAAGCAGAATTCAATCGGAGGAAGACCATGTCTGGACCAGCATTTTTGCCAAAAAGGACTGGACCCAATTGGACACGAGCGACGATCGTGCTTTTACTGCTGCTACAACTGACGTCGTTTGGTTGCGGGCAGCTGATACCTGGTCGACGCCTGCTTGTGTTTGCCATCGAACAGAACGGCCAGGTGCTGCTTCGAGGATTGCAGGATGTCGACGACGACACGCCGTCAGCCGACTATTGGCAGTCGTTACGGAACGTAAGATTCCAACCTGCTGATGAGAGTGTCGGTGACGATCGCACGAATGTGGCGGGTGATGAACTATATCTGGCCGATGGTGTGACGTTGAGGATCGAATCGGTGCCGTCAAGTGGGATGATCCGTGTGGACGGACTTGTGCTGGTCCGGTCGGACGATGGTCGGTCGTGGGAATTGGCGAGTTCCGAAGCAGATCGCGTGCTAAGCCAGTAGTGTGTTAGTCGCCGTGATCGACGATTGGTCTGGATCTTTCGATCCGATCTTACAGGGAACAATGTCACGCAGCATTGATGTTCACGAAATGATATCGCCGACTTTTTTGCGGTACCAGGCGAAGTCGTCAGCGTCGTAACAGCAGAAGACGACGATATTGGGCAAGCCACTTGATAGAAGCCATTCGGCGACGACCCGAACCGCGGTCGTGCATGCCAGCGATTTTGGGAAGCGATAGGCGCCGGTCGAGATGCAAGGGAAGGCAACGGTTTTCAGATTGTGTTCTGACGCAAGTTCCAGCGTATTGCGATAACAGCAACGCAACAGATCGGACTCGCCTTGATCGCCGCCTTGCCAGATGGGGCCAACGGTGTGAATGACGTGGCGTGCCGATAGCCGATAGCCGGCGGTAATTCGCGCCTCACCAGTCGGGCAACCGCCCAAGCCGCGGCATTCGGCCAGCAGTCGTGGGCCGGCGGCACGGTGGATCGCACCGTCAACACCACCTCCGCCCAGGAGCGATTCGTTGGCGGCGTTGACAATAGCATCGACATCCAACAGCGTAATATCGCCGCGGCAGACGGTAATGCGTTTGCTGAGTGGCTCGGGGGACATCTTCCGTAATTGTACGTTGCAGCTCAATACCAGCCCGAAAACGCTGAATCTTACCTCAAAAAAATATATTCGGCGATTTTCTGTCCGCCTTGCAACCCGGGTTTCGCTAGGAATCATGTAGCCGGGACAGGCCGGCGAGAAAATCGAAACAATCGGAATATTTCCCCCCTAACTTGAGGAGTACTGAGATGACCCGCAATTTGACCGCTGCTTTGATCGCTTCCTTCGCACTATTGGCCACGGCCCACCTGGCTTCGGCCCAGGTGATCCTGATGGGCCCCAACGGCCCGATGGTAATTCCGGCCCCGCCGACTCAATACATTCCCCCCACTGCCGGCCAATTCCCGGTCTACGTGACGCCAAACCAAGTGACGGGGGTCAATCCGATCACGGGTGGTCTGGACACCACGAACCAACAGATCGACAACACGACGTTCCAGGTTGGTCGTAATGAAAGCATGAACAACGGCACCAAGCGTTGGGTCCGCCGACCCGTTTACAACCAGGCTGGCCAAATCGTTGGCTATCAGGAAGGCTACGTTTGGAACAACAGCATCACCGGCCAGGAACACGGCAACTTGGTAAGCTACACGCCGAACAACCAGGGCGGAGTCAATGAGCAGCATCGGTCGTACAGCATGGAGAACGGCAATAGCTCACAACAGCCCAATCCGACGCAAGGTGGTGTTGGTGTCCACAAGCAAATCCGATCATTCTCAGTGGATCAGTAACGACGCGTTCGAATCTTCAACGCAACGACGCGAGGCAGAATCCGCCTCGCGTTTTTTTGCGCGCTGCGGATGAATTTGCTGATCAACCATGGTATGCTGCGAGCTTGGATTTCTGCAAAACTAGATCAGGTGATTCGTTCGTTTAGCGATGTGAGCCCAATCTAATATCGCTAGTCGTTCTCGGGCGCCCCCATTGGAGGCAAGGAGAATACTAACATGTGGTCAACGTTACGATGGGGTTGCCTTTGGGTGGTGGTCATCGGACTTGTCGATGTCGAATCGTCCGCTGCCGAGCGACGTTTGCTGTATGTGGCGACGCCAGGGATTCGCAACTATCTGGAATACGGCGGGCACGGGATCATTGTCTTCGATATGGATAATGGGCATCGGTTTGTTAAACGAATTCCCATCGGTGGGCTCGCGGCCGATGGTAAGCCCATGAATGTCAAGGGTGTGTGTGCTTCGGCGGTCACCGGTCGCATCTATGTCAGCACGTTACAAACCTTAATGTGTGTGGATCTGATTCGCGAGCAGATGCTGTGGGAAACGCGATTCGACAAAGGATGCGATCGGATGGCACTGTCGCCAGATGGGAGGACGATGTACCTTCCGTCGTTGGAAAAAGACGTATGGTACATTGTCGACGCGCTGACGGGAGACGAACGATCGCGAGTAACGCCGGACTCGGGAGCTCACAACACGGTGTACGGACCTGACGGCAAATGGTGTTATTTGGCGGGATTGCGTTCGCCGCTGCTTTCGGTGGCCGACACGTCAACGCACGAGATCGTGCGGACGGTGGGGCCGTTTTCCCAGAGCATTCGTCCGTTTACGATCAACGGATCGCAGACACTCGTCTTCGCCTGTGTCAATGAATGTCTGGGCTTCGAGGTCGGTGACATCCCGTCGGGCAAGATGATCCATCGGGTCGAGGTGCCGGATGTTGAACAAGGGCCGGTCAAGCGGCACGGATGTCCGTCGCACGGTATCGGGCTGACGCCAGATGAAAAAGAAATATGGGTTTGCGATGCACACAACCAAAAGGTACATCTCTTCAACGCGACCGTCATGCCGCCAACGTATTTGACGAGCGTCGAATGTCGTGACGAACCGGGCTGGGTGACGTTTAGCATCGATGGGGCCTTTGCCTATCCGTCATCCGGGGATGTTGTCGACGTGGAGACTCGACAGATTGTCGCGCAGCTGACGGATGAGGCACAGCGGGCGGTTGGCAGCGAAAAACTCCTGGAAATTGACTGGGATGGCGATCGACCCGTTCGCGCTGGGAATCAATTCGGAATTGGACACGGGCATGACCGATCGCGTTAGTTCGATCTTTGAACACGAGCTTACGGTTTGTGAAGACGATCTCGACGAGATGCAGCACGTGAACAACTTGCAGTATTTGCGGTGGACGTTGCGCGCTGCGTCAGCGCATTCGCGTCACGTTGGCTGGCCGACGGACCGCTACCGGCAATTAGGGTCCGTTTGGATTGTGCGTTCGCATCAGATCACTTATAAGCTGGCCGCCCAGTTGGGCGAACGCGTCTTGATTCGTACGTGGGTTGCCGACATGGAACGTGTTTCGTCGCTACGTCGCTATGAGATCATGCGCGTTTGTGACGGACGGACGTTTGCAAAGGCCGAAACGAAGTGGGTCTTTGTCAACATTCACAACCGGGAATTACAGCCGATCCCTGACGAAATTCGAGCGGCATTCACCGACAAATCATGATCTCGAGGTATCAATACCTAGCACTGCTAGGTATCGTGTTGGTATCGCGCCGCGATGCAGTTGAATTGACATAAGAGAGGAGAACCGGTCCATGGAGTGTTTTGCGACTTTTGTCATGAGAGTGGCGATGATCTTGATCGCGTTGGTGGTTATCCCTGCGAGAATTTCGTCGGCCCAATCACCTTCGTTTGCACACCCGGATACAACAACAGCCGGATGGCGGCCACTGTACGCGGACGACCTGAGCGATGCGGAGTTCCGGGCGGGCACATGGACCTGCACTGACGGAGTGTTTACGGCGTCTGAAGACGAGGTCCTATGGGCCAAAGGAGAATTCGACGATTGCACGCTTGATTTGGAGTTCAAGTTAGATTCCGGCACGAACAGCGGGGTCATCGTGTATTGCACGGACACGGCGAACTGGATCCCCAATTCGGTCGAGGTGCAGATTACCGACGACAGTCACCAACGCTGGGCCACGTCGCCGCGAACGTGGCAATGTTCTGCGATCTTCGGGCACTTGGCGGCCAGCCAGTCCGTGGTGAAGAAGCCTGGCCAGTGGAATCGGTTTACAATCAACTGCCGCGGAAAAGACATAACAGTGGCGCTTAATGGCAAGCTGGTGACGCATCTGGACATGGCGAAGTTCTCCGATACAAAGAAGAATCCAGATGGGTCGGAGATCCCGGAGTGGCTGAGCCGTCCGATGTCGGAACTGGCCACGAAGGGGCGTATTGGGCTTCAAGGGAAGCACGG
>JAGQPD010000190.1 GCA_020426865.1 Planctomycetales bacterium | reverse complement strand
TGTTGACCTCCAGGAAGTAGAACGCGCCCTCCTGATCGACGATGAACTCGACGGTGCCGGCGTTGGTGTAGTTGGCTTCGCGAATCAGGCGCACCGCCGACTCGCAAATCGACTGGCGAACCTCGTCGGGCAGGTTCGGCGCCGGACTCTCTTCGATCAGCTTTTGATGACGACGCTGCGTCGAGCAATCGCGTTCCCATAGATGTACGACATTCCCGTGGTGATCCGCCAGGATCTGTACTTCGACGTGTCGCGGATGTTCGATGTATTTTTCCAGGTAGACGCTGGCATTTCCAAATGCCGCTTCCGCCTCGGTACGTGCCTGTTGCAGCGCGGTCTTGAGCGACAAATCATTGGCGGCAACGCGCATCCCCTTACCGCCGCCACCGGCCGCAGCCTTGATGAGCACGGGAAACCCGATTTCATGGGCCACCTGCACCGCTTCGGCTTCGGTTTCGATCGTCCCGGGACTGCCTGGCACGACCGATACACCTGCCTTCCGCGCCAAGGCACGGGCGCGATTCTTGTCTCCCAACGCCTCCATCGCTTGCGGCGTGGGGCCAATAAAACTGATCTGACAGCTACGACAGACCTCGTTGAAATGGGCGTTTTCGGCCAAAAACCCGTATCCAGGATGGATCGCTTCGACGTTTCCAACCTCCGCCGCGCTGATCACCCGGTCGATCTTCAGGTAGCTCTGAGCACTCTTGGCCGGCCCCACACAATAGGCCTCGTCCGCTAATTCCAAATACGCACTCCCCCGGTCCGACTCGCTGAAAATAGCGACCGTCTCAATTCCCATCTCACGACAGGCACGGATAATCCGCAGGGCGATCTCGCCTCGATTGGCGATGAGGATTCTCTTGTACATCCGCAGATTCCGTTTAGCGACTGGTGTCGATCTTGAATAGCGGCTTGCCATGGTCCACCGCTTCCTCATTGTCCACGAGCACCGCCACGATCCGCCCCGACACCTCGGCTTGAATTTCGTTGAATACCTTCATCGCCTCAATTATGCAGACGACCGTTTCTGTACCAACAGTGTCTCCCACCTTCACGAACGACTCGGAATCAGGGTTCGGCTTGCTGTAAAATGTACCGACCATGGGACTGTTGATCGTTATGATGTTCTCATTGGCCGGAGCTGCGGCGGAAGACGTCGCCGGTCCACTCGTGGCCATCGCCTGTGGCGGCACCGCCATGACGCGCGGCGCCAAGTCGACGCCCTGCTCATCATGACGTCGTACCCTGACCCGCTGATCGGCTTGACGCAAGTCCACTTCGCTCAACTCGTACTCGCGCATTAATTCGATCAACGATCGCAAGCGTTCGAGATCGAAAACATTGTCAGGGTTCGCATCCGTATCCGTATCCGCCATGGGCATCTCCCATCTCTACTTTCGTTTATCGCATTTTGTTCGTGGCCACTTTTACCTGGCAACGCTTTTACCTGGCAACGCTTTTCACTGGCAACGCTCACGTGCGGCAAGATACCTGGACCAAGCTACCACAATCTTGCGAGGGTCATACGAGCCAGTGCCGACGTGCAGCCTAAGATATCACGCACTCGTCCAATTCCTTGGACACCGAACTTAACACCTCGTGTCCACGGCGCGTGACGAGGACATCGTCTTCGATGCGCACACCGCCCCAATCCGGCAAGTATATTCCGGGCTCGACGGTCACGACCATCCCGGCGCTCAGCGTCTGCTTTTGGCCAACGGCCATGCGGGGCGATTCGTGGATATCCAGTCCGATTCCGTGCCCGAGGCCATGCCCGAAGTACTTTCCGAATCCGGCCTTTTCGATCACGGTCCGAGCCGCAGCGTCGACGGCTTCCAGACTTACACCAGGTCGGATTGCCTCGATCGCACGACGCTGCGCCTGCAACACAACTTTGTAAATACGCCTCAGTTTCGGCGAGATTTTACCGGTCACGTATACTCGCGTCAAGTCGCTCCGGTAGCCCTGATAGGTAGCTCCCCAATCGATGAGCACAAATTCGCGCTCGCCGATTCTCTTCTTCCCCGGCGGGCAATGCGGCAGTGCCGCGCGCTCTCCAACAGCCACAATCGGCGCGAAACTGCAGCCACTGCCGCCAAACAACCGGATCTGATTCTCCAACTCATGGGCCACCTGCAACTCCGACAACTCCCCTCGCAACGACGCCACCATCACACCAATCGCCTGTTCCGCGACCCTCACCGCTCGCCGCAGCAGTTCGATCTCGTGCTTGTCCTTGACCATCCGCAGCTGTTCGACAACCCCCGTCGTCCCGACCAAATCCACTGCCGACATTCGCTCGGCCAATGCATCCCGCTGGGCCACCGTCAAGTGCCCGGCCTCAAAGCCAACGCGTCCCAGCTTCAACCGCCCGACGAGTCCTCCAACCGCATCCCCGATCGTCTGTCCGGTCGACCGAATCTCCACCTCGATATCGGGACACTCTTCGGCCAACTGGATGATAAAGCGAAAATCGCTAATCAGGATCCTTTTCGATTGCGTCACCAGCAGGTAGCTATCGTCTCCGGTAAAGCCCGTCAAGTAAGTCACGTTGCGCGGATTCGAGATCAGCAACCCCGCTAGTGACTCGCGTTTCAAAAATCGCTGAACCTGCTCGCAGCGCGGTACATGAAGGTCGGACATGGTGCATTTCTCGGGATGACGGGGCAAAACAAAATCATTTGGACCATAGCGAACCAGCCGTCGCACCGCCAGCCCAGGCGGCAAAAACAATGGCCACGGTGTGACGCGCGCACCTTTGCTAAAACAGCGCCGCGGCCAGCTTTCTGCGGTACTCGGCTGTCAAGTCCGAGTCATCAGGTAGAATATGAAAAATATCGACCATCAACTGCCGCGCCGATTCCCCCGTCCGCTGTCGATCGGACTGAACCAGCCGCAAGGCCAGCTGCAGCGACTCTTCGAAGCTCTCTTCGGCGGCCAGTGCCTGCGCCAGGTGCAATGACAGCTGGGGATTATCCGGCTCGGCAGCCAGCGCCTCGCGACATGCCGCGACGTCGCCAGCCTCTGCCCCTTGCTGATGGCGTTGCACGGCCGCCTGCACCCGCTGCGCTTCCGGCTCCAAAAACCCCCGCCCTTCCAATTGCTCGACGATCTCCGCCGCTTCCTCGTACCGTCCCAGGTCCACCAGCAGCTGTCCGCAGGCGATCGTCGCGGCCGATTGATTCGGTTCCAGCTCCATCGCCTGTCGCAACCGTTGGATGGCACCGTCCGGTTCGGTTTCTTGCAAGAGACGCGCTTCCAGCACCAGCCGCTCGGCAGCACTTGGCACGATTCGATCCAAGAACGCTCGCAAATGCGATTCAGGCAAGGCGCCGACAAAGAAATCGACAACTTCACGATGGCGCAAACCCACAACCATCGGTATCGACTGCACTTGAAATTGTGCGGCCGCCTCCGGCACCTCGTCCATGTTCACCTTCACCAACTCGAATTGCCCTTCGTACTCGCCCGCCAAACGCTCCAGCACGGGGCCAAGCGCGCGACAGGGGGCACACCACGGCGCCCAGAAATCGACCACGATCGGCACCTGCTCAGAACGCTCCCAGACGTCCGCTTCAAAAGTTTCTCGAGTTGTCTCCACGACCCACGCCGACGTGCGACGCGACCGCTCCCCCGTTCCACCAGGTTCATGATTGTTCATTTCTGCTCACTCATAGCGACATAACAGCGTCGCATCTAACACACTCTTTGAAACCTACCCGCTTACGGTATCATTGCAGCCACTCGTCGAGGCACTCCGTGGCTTGAGTCAAATCGTCGACCAATACGTCGGGTCTGGCGGCCGCGAGCGTCGATCTGTCATGCCCTCCCGTGGCCACCGCGATGACCCGTGCGCCGATCGCACGGGCACATTGAATATCTCGCGTCGTGTCGCCCACCACCCATACTTGCTCGGACGCGACGATGTTCGCTCGCAGACCGCGGAGTTGCACCATCGCCATTCGCGCTACATCGTCGCGTTCAACATGGTCGTCGCCAAATCCCCCACGCAATCCCGCGCCGTTGTGGAAGTAACTGGAGATTCCGTAATGTTCCAGCTTCAAATGCGCTGTTCGGTGCAAGTTTCCCGTGATCAAACCTAAATACAAGTCGTCCCGAGCTCCAAGACGTTGCAGCCAAGTTGACACTCCGGGCAATACCCGCCCCTGCTTGGCCTGCAAGTGCTCCGGAAGGAGCTCCACAAAACGTCGAACGAAGGTGGCAATGTTCTGCTCAGTGGAGGGAATGTCGTGCAGCGCGAATAGGTCCAGCACAATCGAACGGTCGGTCCGCCCAGCAAACGTAACACCCGCCCGATCCGCAGGGACGCCAAAACATTGAGCCACCGCGCTGGCCATGGCGTCCTGCCCCGCCCCAGCGGTGCAAATCAGCGTTCCGTCAATATCGAAAAAAACCGCGGTCATGATTGCATCGTCGTTCGTGTAATGGCCAATATCGTACGTTACTTAGCTGTCCTCAGCTGGCTTTTGCCGCTGCTTCTCGACGCTCGACGCTCGACGCTCGACGCTACGGCTACGGCTACGGCTACGGCTACGGCTACGGCTACGGCTGGGACAGCCGTGTAACTTTGCGCCGTGTAACATTGCGCTGTCTAACTTAACGGATCTCCCGACACTCAGAAACCTGCCTGCACTTTGCCTGCACTTCGCCAATAGGTGTGCGGGCAGCGATGCGGGTCGGCGTGGCGGGGAAGAATTGGCTGAATTCCCGTCAGACGGTAGTTTTCGTTCCCGATCGTTGCGTGGTAAGATAGGGCTCTGGCAGATTGCCTTCGGATTCCCCGCCTGCGTATTCCCTCCGACGAGCGATAGAGGACTGATGCACAACAGCTATTGGAAACTGACCGGTCTTTTTCTGTTGTTTCTCTTCCTGGAACCGGCGACGGTGCGTGGTCAGGACGCCGATGGCCCGGATAATCTCGAGCTGGCGAAAAAGATCCATGCGTTGATTGTCGAAAAATCGCAAATCCATCAAGCGGAGGAGATGCAGGACTATGAGTCCGAAGTGCCGCTGACAGGCGCCAAGTATTCGATGGTCAAGATCCCTGGCGGGACATTCCGGATGGGAAGTCCCGCTGACGAGGCGAACCGACAAGAGAACGAAGGGCCCCAAGTCGAGGTGAGCGTCAAGCCGTTTTGGATGGGCAGATTCGAAGTGACCTGGGACGAATACGAACCGTATATGGTCACGGCACCGGATCGCAAGAAGAATGGTGCTCGGGTCGACTACGATCCCCACAAGCATACGATGGTCGACGCGGTTTGTCAGCCGACGAAGCCGTACACGGAAATGAGCTTCGGCATGGGACAGCGTGGCTTTCCCGCCATTAGCATGACGCAGCATGCGGCGAACAAGTACTGCCAATGGTTGAGTGCACAAACCGGTCACTTTTATCGGTTGCCGACCGAAGCGGAATGGGAATACGC
>JAGQPD010000189.1 GCA_020426865.1 Planctomycetales bacterium | reverse complement strand
AATGAAATTCTTGAATACCGACGAGAAAAAGCAGCGCCGGCTGGTCCACATCCCTATGGGGCGATTTGGAGAGGCCAAGGAAATGGCGCAAGCCGCACTTTATTTGGCGAGCGATGAATCATCGTATGTCACAGGCAGTCAGTTCGTCGTCGACGGCGGCATCACCGCTGCCTATGTAACGCCGCTGTAATTGTCCACGCGGCAGGATTCGCCGGAAAACTTGGCCTGTACATCGAAGAAGGCATCGATGTGAAAAAACTTGTCGGGCGCAGCTTTCGAGTATTTGACTGGCCAGCGTTTCGTCTAACTGGGGAGTTCGAAATTGAAAGTCCCTACGTTTGGGATACGTCGCGGCTCTATACGCAAGGCGAGATAACCTTGGTGTCGTTTTCCGATGTGCTCCCAGGTGACTATAGCCGCGATGGCGCCGTCGATGCCGCAGACTATACTGTGTGGAAAGACGCGTTTGGTTCGACATCCAATCTGGCGGCAGACGGAAATGGAGACGGATTTGTTGACGTAGCCGATTACACGGTTTGGAAAGACAATTTCGGGGCTGAAAGAAGTTTTTCTGAGACTCCAAAAGCAACGACTGTGCCAGAGGGAGTCTGGTATTCGTGGCTAATGTGGTCCGCGCTTGTCGGGATTCGGCATATGGCCTCACCTACGACGCTAATTCAACTCGAAGTTCGCACTCGTCGTCCCCTCCGTCGGAACGTCGAACGTTAAAGCTCCAGGCTCGCGGTACTTCATTGGAATCTCTTTCCGGCGGACGGTCTTTACGGAGTAATCGTCTTGAACCTCGCCCTGGTAGGTTGCGATGGTTACGATATGAGCACCGACAACAGCACCGGTGTCACCGTCGAGCGTCTCCAATTCGTAGTGCCCTTATTCGTCGGTAACGCCATACGAGCCAGGGCCGGCCAACAGTGCCTCTTCGCCGGTGCGACTTGGTTCGAAGACAACGCGAGCCCCGACGACTGGTGTGCCGTTTAGAGGCACTATACCGCTGACCGGTGCCAGGTCGAATTCACTGCCGCAACCAACGACGCTACCCACAAGGCAGATCGAGAACCAGGCGAGTGAATTGAGGCGAGGAGGCAGCTTCGTGTGCATCATGTCGCGTGGCACCAATCATTCCAATGCTGCTGCAATTTCGCGGCCGGCGATCGTGACGATACCCTCAGGCGCGACGGTCACCACCTGCGTTGGTACCAGCAACGGGGCAACCTGACCGTCCGCCGGACACGTTTGGATACTCAATGGTGTTCGCAGCACAGGTCGGTTATCCGGATGCGAGTTATAGAGGTCCATGTTGTATTGATCGAACAGAGCTTGCTCTTCAATATAGGGCAGAATAAGAATTCCCCAGTTCGCAAACTGCGTTCGCAGGTTCGCGGCGTTGTTACTGGTATGGTACGAACCGTAGGGAAAGGCACCTGCCGCTCCCTCATAGTTAAACACTGCAAGTCCGAGTTGTTTGAGGTTATTGACACACTGGATTCGTCGCGCCGCATCGCGCGCCGACTGGACGGCCGGCAACAACAACGCTACCAACAGACCGATGATCGCGATGACGACGAGCAGTTCGACCAAGGTGAACGCGCGGCGCGTTCTTGCCAGCGACGCGTTTTGCAGCTTCCATCGTACGGATACCATGCCTATCATCCTGCCTTGAAAACGTGGCGGGCTACTTCCGTTATCAGACCGCAGGCATCAGCAACGCTGCCGCCGCGTACTACCCAACAGCATACCGGCTGCCATCAATGACAGCGACAAGGCACACGGTTCAGGTACGGTCGATACAGAGACATTCGTGGCCGAGTTGCCAAAGTCGTCCTTCCAGACCGTGTAGTCGGCCGCGTCAATCACGCCATTGTTGTTACCGTCCGCTGCCAACTCTGTGGTCGAGCCGAAGGCGTCTTTCCGAATCGTGTAATCGGCCGCATCGACGGT
>JAGQPD010000188.1 GCA_020426865.1 Planctomycetales bacterium | reverse complement strand
GGGACCGTAATGTTCTCGCCGGGCGAATTGGGGGGACCCGTTTCGGGAGGTTGATTGTCAGTCGATCCAGACATGCCCACTCGCAAAATGAAAGCACCATGACCCGTCATGACCCATCGCGTCCACGGCCCATCGCATCGGTGGATCCGGATGCACCGGGCAGCCCGACGCCATCGTGGCGGCGTCGATCCCGCGACGCTGGTTACTTTAAACAGGGGAAACGGTTGATACAACCCAAGCCTTAGTCGCGATCGAAGCGGTTGATCGGTGCCGGCCATCCAGTCGCGGCCGAACGGTGCATCACGCGCATCCCACCTAAACACCCTATTCTTTTTACTTCAGCTATTCACCCCATGCTGCCGATAAGAGGGAGAGACGGACCCTCGAGTTGTTCAAGCTCGGGGGGGAAGGCAAGCTTTACGGGCTTGAGAACTTCTGCGGCTGAATGGACGTACGCCGCAATGTTGGGATTATACAGGACGAAAAAACAGGTAGCGGGGGGCCACGGACTGGGCCGGCATCCGCCAAACAACCTGATTATCCATGAACATCGAAGGAGACTCGAATGATGAGGATTCGACTGGCGCTGCCGATTCTCGCGGTAATTACCGCGATGATTGCGGTCGACACCGCATCCGGTGCGTACTGTGGCGCGGCCAGGTATCGCTTGTTTGGTAAATGCCAACCGGCAAGTTATGCATGTGCGCCGCAGTGTTGTTACACCGTGATGAAGAACGTGCAGAGCGTTGTTTATGAACAACAGCAGCAGACCTGCTATCGCACGGTTTACGATACGGTGATGGAACCGCGAACGATTAATTGCACGCACTACGTGCGTGAGACACATTGCCGACAGGAGCCGTACACGGTGAATCGCCCAGTGTACGAGACTCAATGCCGTACGGTCAACTACACAGTGAATCGAACGGTCTGGGAGAACAAGACCCGCGAGATTCCCTACACGGTGTACCGAACCCACGTGGAGACTCGAAGTCGTCAAATTCCTTACACGGTCAATCGCACCGTGTGGGAAACGAAGACTCGTGAGATTCCCTATACGGTCAACCGCACGGTGTGGGAGACGCGGACCAAGGAGATCCCCTACACGGTCTATCGCACGGAAGTGGAGAACCGAACGAAGGAAATTCCTTACACGGTGAACCGGACGGTATGGGAAACGAAGACGCGTGACATACCTTACACCGTATATCGTACGGAAGTAGAGACACGCACTCGTCAAATCCCCTACACGGTCAATCGGGTCGTGTGGGAGAACCACACTCGCGAGGTACCTTATACGGTGTATCGAACGGTGCAAGAGCCGCGTGAGCGAACGGTCCAGTATACGGTTCGCGTACCGGTCCCCTATACCAAGACGGTCACGGTAAATTCCGGGCACTGGGAAACCATCGAGGAGACCCGTCCCGGGCCAGTGATTCGCCGTCGCGTGCAGCAACCGGGGACATGGACCTGGGATCCCTGCACATGCCGCTGCGTTTACACACCCGGATGTTGCTGTGTCGTGGAATGCCAAAGCTGCCCGATTCGCTGCTGCCGACGCGTGTGGGTGCCGGAATGCAAGGAAGTCTGTGTCAACTGCGTTCGTTACGAATGCCAGGTTTGCACCAAGACGATTCCATACACGGTTTGCCGCACGGTTCCGGAAACATGCACGCGCACCGTGTGCTACCGAACCTGCCACACGGTACCGGAGCAACATGTCCGGACGGTGAACTACCAGGTTTGCCACCGGGTGCCCGAGCAACGTGTCCGAACCGTTTGCTACCGCGTCTGTCATAACGTGCAGGAGACACGAACGCGTCAGATACCTTACACGGTCTGTCGCATGACTACCGAGACACATGTACGCAACGTCCCCTACTCGGTCTGCCGTCCTGTTACGACAACTCGGACGATCCAGGTACCGCGTCGCGTCGCTCGCACCGTTCCCTATACGGTGACCCGATGTGTTCCTCGAGTCGTCTGCCAACAAGTACCTGTCACGGTTTGTGCTCCGATGCCAACGTGCTGCTGTGACCCAGGTTGTGGTTGCGAAGAGCCGAGCTGTGGCTGTGACGACGCCGGTTGCACCGGTGGTTGCAGCTAGTGACGGTACGGAGCAAGTGATCGATAGCTTCGAGTAACTGAGAAAGAACGTCCCAAACGGTTCTGTCTGGTATCCGGACAGAGCCGTTTTTTTCATTGAGCCTCCGCACTCACGACTCATCGTCACTCGCGGGGGACGTCGCAAGCAGGTAGCGGATGATCAGCCAGTCATACAGTGCGTGCGTCGCGATCGGGACCCAGGGGTTGTGGAACACGACCAGCAGCAAACCCAAGTAGCAGCCCATAAGTGTGGCGATAAGCACGTAGGTGGGGGAGACGCAGTGGAGACCGCCGAAGGCGATACCGGCCAGTGCAACCGCAGCAACAATGGGCAACATCGTACTCAACCATTGCTGCAAGAAGATCCGAAAAAGTAGTTCCTCGCCCAGCCCGGCCGCAAATGCGAGCAACGCGAGTTCGAACGTACTGCAGTCGCGGCAGTAGCTCAACAGATGTCTCCGGACGAAACGACCAACCTCTTGAAAGGACGGGTGTTGCGACCGATCAAGGAGGATCGCCAGAGCCAGTGTGGGGAGTGTGGCGAAGGCGGCAACGGCGATCCCGACAACGATAGACTGGGGCGATAGCCAATGGGCGGGCAGCCACGGACTGCCCAGGAGATGGGCCAGCAGCAGCGCCAGCAGACCCAGGCTCGCCTCAAACAACACGGCAGCGGCAAGAAACGGACGTTGCATTTTGAACTCTGGATCCCAAGCCTCGTCGGTCACCTGCAACGGCCTGGTTGGTTGACGTTCAGGAACTTCACTGCTACGATGCCCGGTTCGTTTTTTCTAGGAGAACAAGCCAAGGCGTCTTTGGCTGCGGTGGCCCATCAAGCGGACCTACTCGCCCGAGCGGGCCTCTGCATCGAAGAATTCACACAGTTTTTCATAACACTTTTTGTTAAGGAATGGCACATTATGGCCAAGAAAGCCGCCAGCGCGAAGTCGACCGGCAGCGCAAGTGACAAGATGATTTACTATTTCGGCAAGACAAAGACTGATGGCCGGAATGTCAGCAAGCAGATTCTTGGTGGCAAGGGGACGAACCTTGCCGAGATGACAGGCATCGGGCTTCCGGTACCTCCAGGTTTTACGATTACCACGCAAGTTTGCGACAGTTACTACAAGTCCGGTCGCAAGCTCCCCAAGGGTATGATGGAAGAAGTGGAAGCCAACATCGCGATCCTCGAGAAGGAGTTGGGCAAGAAGTTTGGCGACGCGAACAACCCGCTGTTGGTATCGGTACGTTCTGGGGCGGCGGTCTCGATGCCGGGAATGATGAATACGATTTTGAATCTCGGGTTGACCGACAAGTCCGTCGAAGGGTTGGCGGCAGGGACAGGCAATGAACGCTTTGCCTACGATGCGTATCGTCGTTTGATCAACATGTTTGGCGACGTGGTCATGGACGTCGACCATCATCACTTCGAAACGGCGTTTGACAAGATCAAGAAGAAATACAAAGTCAAAGAAGACACGGAAGTACCCGCGGAGGGGATGCGCGAGTTGTGTGACGCATATAAGGAAGTATACGAACACCACACAAAGAAAAAGTTTCCTCAAGAACCCATGAAGCAACTGCAGTTGGCGATCGAAGCGGTGTTTGCCAGCTGGATGACTCCCCGGGCGGTACGCTATCGCGAAGTGGAGAATATCCGCGGGCTCTTGGGGACGGCCGTCAACGTCCAATCGATGGTGTACGGGAACATGGGTGAGGACTCGGGGACTGGGGTCGCCTTTACCCGCGATCCATCGACGGGAAAGAACGAATTCTACGGCGAATTCCTCATCAATGCTCAAGGTGAAGATGTTGTCGCCGGTATCCGAACCCCGCTTCACGTCAGCGAAATGCCGAAGTGGAACCGACAGGTTCACAAGCAATTGCTGGAAATCAAGGACACGCTAGAAAAGCACTACCGAGATGTGCAGGACATCGAGTTCACGATTGAGCGCGGAACGCTGTTCATGCTGCAAACTCGCACCGGCAAACGAACGGGTGCTGCCGCGGTGAAAATTGCCTGCGACATGGTGCGTGAGAAGTTGATTGACGAGCCAACGGCAGTTCAGCGGATTCCTGCCAACGACCTGACGCAATTGTTGCTGCCAAGTTTCTCGGCGGAAGCCAAAAAGAAGGCCGAGATCCTCACCAAGGGCCTGCCGGCGTCACCCGGTGCGGCGGTTGGCCGTCCGGCCTTCACGGCGGATGAAGCAGTCCAACGGACGCAAGCCGGTGAAGCCGTACTGCTGGTCCGCAAGGAGACCAGCCCGGAAGATGTTGACGGCATGCACTCGGCCGTGGGCATTCTCACAAGTACTGGTGGTATGACGAGCCATGCGGCCGTGGTCGCCCGTGGATGGGGACGTTGTTGTGTCGCTGGCGCCGGTGACGTCGAGATTGACGAGAAGGGACGCAAGATCAAGGTCAATGGCAAGACGTTTACCCATAAAGATTTTCTGTCGATCGATGGTTCCACCGGAGAAGTAATGGCCGGTGAAGTGGCAACCAGTGCAGCGGCCATGTCGGGCGACTTCGCGACCGTCATGAAATGGGCCGACAAGTACCGCACGCTGAATGTCCGGACCAATGCCGATACACCGGAAGATGCCGAACGCGCTCGCGGCTTCGGCGCCGAAGGAATCGGCCTGTGCCGCACCGAACATATGTTCTTCGGCGAAGACCGCATCCTGCCGATGCGGGAAATGATTCTCGCGGAATCGGTGGACGACCGTAAGAAAGCACTCGCCAAACTGCTACCCTTCCAGCGCAAAGATTTCGAGGGAATCTTCAAAGCGATGAAGGGGCTGCCTGTCACCATCCGCTTGTTGGATCCGCCGTTGCACGAGTTCTTGCCGCACGATTCAGCCAGCCAGAAGGAGGTCGCCCAGTCGATCGGTGTGCCGGCAGCAAAGGTCGCCGCGCGTGTCCAGCAACTGCACGAGCAAAACCCCATGCTGGGGCATCGAGGATGCCGCTTGAGTGTGACCTATCCGGAAATCCTGGAAATGCAGGTAACGGCGATCGTGGAAGCGGCGATCAATTCAAAGAAGAAGAACATCGATGCACGTCCGGAAATCATGATCCCACTAGTGGGTACGGCCGCCGAATTGAAGATGCTCCGGGCCTTGGCCGAACAAACGATCGCCAACGTAAAGGCTGCCAAGAAACACACTGGCAAGTTGGAGATCTTGATCGGCACGATGATCGAAATCCCCCGTGCCGCATTAACCGCCAACGATGTTGCCGAACACGCGGATTTCTTCAGTTTTGGTACGAATGACCTGACGCAAATGACGTTTGGCTACAGCCGTGATGACGTCAATACGTTCCTGCCGGATTACTTGCGCAACGAGCTGCTCGAGACCGATCCGTTCCAAAGTCTCGACACAACCGGCGTTGGTCAGTTGGTACAGATGGGCGTCACGCGCGGCCGCGAAACCCGCGCGAAGCTCAAGTGCGGGATCTGTGGTGAACATGGCGGCGATCCAGCGTCCATAGCGTTCTGCAATTCGGTTGGACTGGACTATGTAAGCTGTTCGCCCTTCCGCGTCCCCATCGCGCGGCTGGCAGCTGCTCAGGCGGCGCTCAAGGCCAAAGGCTGATCCGCCAACCGGCGGAAACTCAGAGGCCACGCAACGATCGATCGTTGGAAACGCCCAGCGGACGCAAGTTCGCTGGGCGTTTCCTGTTTCTGCCCCCGGCAAACGCGTGTACGTAGCGTCCGGCCTGATCATGCCGCCCAGCGATCGCGTGACTCCGAGGCGTGGTCCCGTTCGCTTGCCGCACCGTCGTTAACCTGATTTGCAGAACTATCGTCGTCCTCGGGACGGTATAGCCGAATTGTCGCGCTCTTGGGTTGACGCCGCTCCTGAACAAACCCGCGATTCCCCTGCGACATGAATTGGTAGAAACGCGCCGCAGGACCGGTGGAGAATTCACGTCCTAAGACGTCCAACACCTCAACCCACCGTAAACCACTTCGATACACGGCGCGATAGGCTCGTTTGATCTCGAAGATTTCCTCCGAATTAAAGCCGCCACGGCGCAGCCCAACTGTATTGATCCCGACCACGCGCCCGGACTTGCCGTCAACCGTGACGAATGGGGGAACGTCCTGAACAATCCGAATGGGGCCCCCAACCATCGCGTAGGCGCCAATTCGGCAAAACTGATGGACCCCAACACCGCCAGATACGTAAGCCCGATCTTCAATCTGTACGTGTCCGCCCAACATCACGTTATTCACAATGATCGTGTTGTTGCCAACAACGCAGTCGTGTCCCACGTGAGCGTTAACCATGATCAGGTTTTCGTCACCAACAACGGTGGTCGAGCCACGCTGCAATGCCCGATGGAGCGTCGCATGTTCGCGAATCGTATTGCCGCGGCCAATCCGCAACCGTCCCTGCTCGGGCGTCGCACGCGCATGTTGCGGTTCACCGCCCAATACGGCCCCGTCGGCAATCCGATTGCATGAACCAAGAGTCGTTCCGTGACGGATCACGACGCGGCTGGAAAGTTGACAGCCGTCGCCGATGACGACATCCGCTTCGATCCAACAAAACGGACCGATGCAAACGTCGTTACCTAGTTGCGCTTTGGAATCGACAACCGCAGACGGATGAATTTGGAACACTACCGTTCCTCCGTGAATAAGTAGGCTACGACGTGTTACGTACAACCATAGCAAGTGCGCGCCTCGGCCCCTTCATCCGATTATCGGTTTTGACAGTTGTTGGAATTGAATCGAATGATTCGGGCAATTGCCGTCTGCTAGCAGCCACAAAGCGGATCGATTTTCGCTACAATGGGTCTGGTTTGGGACGGGGCGGGAGCATCCTGGCCGGGCCCACCGGTGACATGATGCTTCGACTAACCAAAAGCACTAGATCAGCAGAAGATAATAGATCAGCAGAAATGGATGACCACACCATGTCGAGAAGGGGGAGAATCGATGTCCGACTCTGATGTGAAATACCGTGAAGCGGAACAACTGAAGAGCGAGGGGAAACGTGAAGAGGCGATTTCCAAGCTTGAGGAGATCTTAAGGGACGATGCAGGGCATGTGATGTCCCACCTGGCGTTGGCAGTGCTCTATGGGCAAGTCGGTCAGCACGAGGACGCCGTCCGGCATGGGCAGGAGGCGTGCCAATTGGACCCCAGCGATGCATTCAACTTCACGGCGCTTAGTGTCACGTACCAGCGAGCCTGGCAGGGGACGCAGAACATGCAATACATTCGGTTGGCGGAAGACGCGATGGCTCGTGCGCACATGTTGCAGGGTCACCACGGCTAGGAGTTCACCGTTATTTCGCGAGTTGTTCCCAAGCACCCACGAGCAATTCGGCTGCGCGATCGACATCGTCGCGTGAAGTTTGCCAACCAAGGCTCAAGCGGACGGTACCGTTAGCGATTTCGGGGGAGAGCCCGATGGCGGCCAGCGTGTTCGACAGATGAGCGGCTCCGCTATGGCATGCCGCTCCCGTTGATGCGGCCAGTTGCGGAATTCTCGACAGGAGCAGATGTCCCGCGACGCGGGGGAAATTGGCACTTAGGGTATTCGGAAGTCTCGGCGCGAGTTGACCGTTGACGGATAGACCGTCGATCGCGGCGAGGAGGGAATGCTGCAAGTGATCTCGCAGCGTTTCCATGCGTCGACTTTCTTCTTGTGTGCCATTGGCAACCAATTCGCACGCCTTTCCTAGCGCGACGATGTAGGGAACGTTTTCGGTTCCAGGTCGCAATCCTCGTTCGTGCCCTGCGCCGAAAGTCACCCGATGTAGCGGCGTACCATGCCGAACGAACAGAGCGCCGATGCCTTTAGGCGCATAGCATTTATGACCGGCAATCGTCATCATATCTATCGGTGCGTGATCGACTCGAACGGGAACCTTACCGATCGATTGTGCGGCGTCCGTATGGAACAGAACACCATGTTTGCGACAGATGCGCGCGATCTCGTCGATGGGCTGAAGCGTTCCGATTTCGTTGTTGGCGTGCATAACGCTTACCAATCGCGTGTCGTCTCGGATTGCCTCGGCGACGTCGACCGGGTCGACAACACCGTGAACGTCACAGGGGATAACCGACACGGAGTGCCCGAGGTGGGCCAGATGAGCGGCGGGTTCACAAACAGCGGGGTGTTCGAACTTTGATACAATCAGGTGTCCTGGCGTTTCGGTGCGTGTTCCAAAAATGCCAAGCAGAGCGAGATTGTTGCTTTCGGTACCACCGGACGTAAACACGATTTCTTCGGGTTCGGCACCAATCGCGACGGCAACTTTTTCCCTTGCGTCGCGGACGGCTTGCACTGCCGCCCGTCCCACAGAATGGCTGCTGGAAGGATTACCAAAATGTTCCTGGAGGAACGGCAGAGTCGCCTCCAAGACACTGGGAGCTATGGGGGTCGTCGCATTGTAATCGAGGTAGATATTGCGCACGCGATCCCCAGGTGATCAGGTAGCAACGGGTCGACTGGCACTGCCTGGAGCAGTTTTGGCCAGTGGGATGAAGCCCGCGGACTTGAAGATCGTCGAATCGACGGGATCGGTAATTTTGACGCAGTCAATTTTATGGAAGGGGAGGACTACCTTGCGTCCCCCCATCGAATCCGGCGCTTGGCGTTCCAGGAGGATCGCGTGTTCATGTCGCAGAAAATCATTAAATGCGATCTGTTCGCCATAGGTTGTCACAACCACTCCGCGGCGGTTGAGTTTTTCAGGCCAGCGTTGAAAGAAGTCATTCCAAATAGCGGGAACATCCATGACCGTTGACCTTCCAAAGGAACCGGAAGGCTTGCCCTGAAACGTGTGGCAGGCAAGCCGAACAATGTTACGAGTTTTTGATTCGCAGCTTCTGCACGAGATTCTGGTACTGGCTTTGTTCTAGCTTATTGAGCTGCCTTACGTCCAGACCGACTTCTTGAGCATTTTGCAGTGCTTCTCGGGAACCGTCTTCATCGTTGGCCATGAGCTTTGCCACGGCCAGATGGAACAATTCCAGCGATGAACCGCCGCTGTCAATGATAGCAACTTCGAGATCCTCGATGGCGGCGCGCGGGTCCTCTTTCACGAGATGAATAATGGCGCGCGTATCGAGCAGGTCGGCACGGGGTCCGAGGACGGAGATGGCGTATTCGATCAGGGTCAAAGATTCTTTGCTGTTACCTTCCAACGCCATCGCATAAGCCAAGTTATTCGACACCATGGCTCGCTGCTGTGGCGAAATATCAGGCATATTGAGGTATTTACGGTACAGCATCTCAACTTCGGCAAAATTCCCGGACAGGTCCTGGTATTCGGCCATGTGCATGATCGCGGATTTGGAATTCGGGGCGTTGTCGAGAGCATTTTTTACCCACTGGCCGACCATTTTGAACTCGGGGGAATCGGCGGCAATCGCATGGTTGGAACGTCGCAGGATTGCCAATCCGATTGCTGTATAGCGCGGATCAATCTTGTCCTTGTTCAGTGACTGCAGGATTTTTAGCCCTTCTTCCGCCTTGGCCTTGTCGCCGGTGGTACCCAGGAAGGCGGCAAGAGACGGACGGGAATCGGGATTTTTTTGCACGTGGGCCCGCCACAGTTTCTCTGCCGTTTTCTTGAGCGACGGGTCGTACTTAGCGAGTCGGTCGGTCAGGTCGGCGAAGTAGGCTGTTTGGGCAACGAAATTGGGATCGTCAGATTTGGCGAGCAGTCCCTGCATGGTTTTGAGAAAATCGCTGGTCCGTTTTTCACGGACGTCCAATTCCGAAGAGACTTCGATGGCAAAGGTGGAACGCCCGTCGAGGTTTCGCAACCACTGTTTGGCCTGTCCGAAATCCTTGTGCTTGAGCAGCCAAGAAATCCAAGGCTGTAGCAAATTGGTATCATTCGGGCGATCTGCGAGAATGTCGACCATGAGGCTTTGACATTCAGGCCAACGCCCGACTTGTTCATACAGCGAGGCCAGCAGGAGGTTTTCTTCGGAGGTAAGTTCCCGGCGTTTGGCGGTCGCTTCCAACAATCGCAGTGCCTCATTACGTGACGACATTTCTGGTCGAGCGAGTGACAACTTCGCCCATAACACAGAATCGGCGATCGACATGGAATCACGATTCGGTGAATTCTCTTCGATCAACCTCAGCGCCTTGGTGAAGTCTTCATAGACCTCAGTACCGGCCAACATTTGTGCCTTCACGCGACGTGCCCAGGTGACTGTGGGATTAGCATCGGCGGCATGAGGTTTCTCTTGGCCAATGATGCGATCCAGCATCCCCCGGGCTGCGGGTTCATTGCCCAGAGCCATATATAATGCAGCCAGTGACTTGAGGACATTCACGTCGTTCGGATGCTGCTCCAGCGCCATCATGTAGTGGTGCTGTGCCAATCCGGCTTGATTGAGCATTGCGTAGCAGTCGCCCATGGTCATCGGCAATTCGTATTCTGGCAGCATCAGTTGAGCGCGGCGAACCGCCATCTCTGCGTCCACCATTTTCTTGCGTACAACGAGCAATCGGACCAGTTGTTTCCAAACCATCGGTGAGCTGGGGCCAAGTTCGGCTGCCCGGCGCATCTCTTTCTCGGCTTCTTCCAGCTTGCCAACCTCGGCCAAAACCTGCCCGGCCCACAAGTGATCGGCCGGATCGGTGGAACTCTCATCGACCGGTAGCTCGCTCGGCGCCACACCACTTCTGGCTTGCATCTCAAAGGCAATTCGACGTTCCAGGGAGCCCCACTCCGCTTCATCCAACCGCTTAACGTAGGTGTACGCTTCTTCCTTGCGGCCTTCACCGTAGAGCAAGCGTGCCAATTCCCGGACGACCACACCGCGGGGCGGGCCTTTTTCCAACGTTTCCTTCAAGGAATTAATGGCCCGATCAATCTGGTTACGCAGCAAATGAATCTTCGCTTCCGTCTGGGAAATCACGTACCAATTCTCCCGGCGCCCCCGGGCATCCTCCAGCAGCGCCTGTGCCTTCTGCAACTGACTAATATCCGTCCTCTCATTCTGCACCATCCAGATCACACGCATCGCCTGAGTCCATTTGTACTCGGCACTATCCTTGCCATTGTTCTGTCCGATCAACTCCATCACCTCGTCCATCTCACGTTCGTCGCCCAACTGCTGGGCCAGGTCGAACCAGATGATGCGTGCTTCTTCGTCCGTGGGATCGATCGTGGCCGCTTGCTTGAATACGCGCAATGCTTCCCGAAACTCCGCCACACTCAAATACAACGGTCCCAACTGCTGCAAAAACGGCGCTCGCTGCTCCGCCGGCAAACCCT
>JAGQPD010000187.1 GCA_020426865.1 Planctomycetales bacterium | reverse complement strand
ACCCGTTCATGGGTAGCGGCACGACGGCAATTGTTGCTCGGCGATTTGGGCGGGATTATATCGGAATCGAATGTTCGCCAGACTATTGTCAGATGGCACGCCGCAGGATTGAGGCGAGCAGCCGATCACTATTCGCGGAGTGACCACAGGGCGGGATGCGGGACAAACACTCGCGTGGGTCGGAGAGTTTACGCGGACAGCGATTCGAAGCGACCAAAGATCATGCGTCCGGCGCTGGTTTGCAGGACACTTGTCACCTCGATGGTGACTTCTTTGCCGATATGTGGCCGTCCGCCTTCGACCACGATCATCGTGCCATCGTCGAGGTACCCCACCCCTTGCCGCTCCTCCTCCCCGGGCTTGACGACCTTAACCGAGAACCGTTCACCGGGCAGGTAGACCGGTTTGAGCGCGTTGGCGAGGTCATTCAAATTAATGACGGGTACACTGTGCAGTTTAGCGACCTTGTTTAAATTATAGTCGCCGGTGACCAGTTTTCCGTCGAGCGATTTGGCGAGTAGAACCAGTTTCATATCAACTGGCTGGCCGGCCATATCGGGCGATTCGCGGTCGTAGATTTGCAGATCCACGGCCTCGTTGGCGCGGAGACGATTGAGGATATCCAACCCGCGGCGGCCGCGGCTACGGCGCAATCGATCGCTGCTATCGGCGATATGTTGCAGCTCAGTTAGCACGAATCGCGGCATGATCAGCTGATTGTCCAACACATGGGTTTCAACAACGTCGGCAATTCGACCATCAATGATGACGCTCGTATCAAGGATATACGGCTTTAGCCCTTTGACCTCCTTGGCGAATTCGACATAGGGAATCACGAATCGAAAATCGTCTTTCGTCTGTAATAACAGGCTGATGCAGAGGTAACAGAGCGACATACCCATGGTCAATTGTACGGCGTCGCGCAGGGGCTGATTCATGAGCACAGGCGTCAGCGCAATGCTTAGGACGTATGTGAGAAGGAGGCCGACGAGCAAACCGAAGTAGACGGCCGAGATCGTATCGATGCGTTTCCGTCGTACGGACATGTCGACCAGTACGACAGCAGCTGCCGTACACATGACGGCTATAAACACCGCCCAGACATACCAATCGGGATCGTTTGGGACGAGATCGGACGTGACGAAGGAAACGGCAAGCCCGGCAGCGACGAGCAGGAAAACGACACGTAGTATGATAAGAGTCATGTATTTGGACGGTGGTTGTCTTTTTCGCAGCCGTGCCTGCGGGGGCGAACGGCGAATTGGGCGAGCGAGAAATGGTATCCTCGCCGAATGCACGGCCTTCAATGCAGTTGGCAGCCGCAACCCATTGTATCATCACCAGTGGAATGGTGGCCATACGGGGCGCTCGACCAGCTGGAAGAATACCCTTGGGCGTGAAAGCGGTACCTTTGGCGGCATATTATGGCGAATTCACATCGGGCGGCTGGTATCTGTCGGAATCAGGAGCCGCTGTTCCAGCAGTGAAGTTCGTATTGCTGACGGCAAAAGCGGTCGGTCATTCCGGCCACGTAGTCAGCAACGGCCCGCCGTAGCCCCACGACGGCGATTCGTTTGGCGAAACGCAAGGGAAGGAGATGCGGTTGCTGGACAAAATGGTCGAATAGTTCCCAGGATTGATCTTGGCCCTGCCGGCGCATCTTGAGCAATTGCTCGTGACGATAGACATGCTGGTAGAGGTACCTTTCCAACTGACACTTTTGTTCACTCAGTTCGGGGGTCATTCCCAGTTGGAATTGTGCAGCCACGACGTCACGGTGGTTCTGCCAGGGGCTGTCCTTGAGGATCGGGCCGGAATAGGCGACGACCGCACTCACTTGCATATCAATCAGTTGATGAACCAAAGTGGCGCGTAATGTCTCTGCCGAAAGATTGGTGAACCGCGATTGCACGACGCTAAGCGCCTCTCCCGCCAACGGGACCCGACTCAATTGTCCCACGTTGATAATCCCCAATTTAACGGCATCGTCGATGTCGTGGGCGTTGTAAGTGATGCTATCGGCGACATCGACTGTTTGTGTCTCCAGCAACGGAACTGAGCGACTGGCGATCTTGTTTGCCCGTGCACGTTGTCCTGCCAACGTTTCGGCAGTCAAGTTGAGGCCAGGAAAGTCGGGATATCGCTCTTCAAGTTCTTCGACGACAGTAAGTGCATATTGGTTGTGTGAGAAACCTCCTTCATCTTTCAGGCAATCGTGCAAAGCATCTTCGCCGGCGTGACCAAAGGGTGGGTGGCCGATGTCGTGTAGCAACGCCATGGCTTCGATCAAATCTTCATTCAATCGTAGCGCACGGGCCAATGTCCGCGCAACGGAACTGACCTCCATGGTGTGTGTCAGTCGAGTTCGATGGTAATCGCCCCGGTCACCGGTAAACACCTGCATCTTACCGCTCAGTCGCCGAAAGGCGGAGCTATGCAAGACACGGTCGCGGTCACGTTGGAAGGGGCCCCGATAGGCATGATCGCTCTCGGGATGCGTTCTTCCCGTCGATTCGACACTGAACATGGCATACGGCGCAAGCAGGACCGCCTCGCGTTCGGCGAAAGACTGCAACCATGGTTTTGTCGAAGACATGTTCACTGCACGACTTCACTGCACGACTTCACTGCACGACTTCACTGCACGACTTCACTGGACAACGTGCCGGAGGTGGTTGTTGGGCAGTAGCGAAAATTGACGTCGCAGCCCATTATAGCGGAATTCTAGCTGGATTCCGCGGGGGGTAACGCGGTGACTTGTGTCGTGCCATGGCGTCTGTTACCCTGACAAGTTTGACACGATACAAAAATTGCGTGTGGAGCGCATGTCTGCGGAACCCTTACCATTTGGCGAACAGGCCAACGGCCACATCCGCGTTCGCGGCGCGCGGGTGAACAACTTGCGCGATGTCAGCATCGACATCCCACGAAATCAACTGGTGGTAGTGACAGGACCGAGTGGCTCGGGGAAGAGTTCCTTGGCGTTTGACACGTTGTACGCCGAGGGGCAGCGACAGTACATCGAGAGCCTATCGGTCTATGCTCGGCAATTTCTCGACCAGATGCAGCGTCCGGACGTGGATTGGATCGACGGTCTGCAGCCCACACTGTGTATTGACCAGCGGCCCGGCAATCAGAATCCGCGCAGTACCGTCGCAACGGTCACGGAGGTGTACGACTACCTTCGGCTGCTGATGGCACGCTTGGGTGTTCCACACTGTTTTCAATGTGGCCGCCCCATCTCGCAGCAGTCGATGGAGGCGATCCAAGCCCGGTTGTTGCGGATGGAACCGCAGACCAAGGTGATGATCCTGGCACCGATGGTTCGCGGCCGCAAAGGGACACATAAGGACGTTCTCGCGCGCATCCGCAAGGCAGGCCTCCTGCGTGTACGAGTCAACGGTGTCGTGTCCGAATTGAATGATGTCCCAGATCTGGCACCTCAAAAAGTGCACCACATCGATGCCGTGGTCGATCGGATCATCATCAAGGAGGGGATCGAGGCGAGGTTGGCGGAATCAGTACGCCTGGCGGTCCATCATGGCGAAGGATTGATGTCGATCTGTTACTTTGACGAGCACTACCGCGATGCGAGCAAGAACGGCGACGGGCCGACGCCACGATGGCGTGATGAGTGGTACAGTACGCAACTGGCCTGTCCCGATTGCAACATCAGCTACGAAGAAATTGAACCTCGTACATTTAGCTTCAACAGTCCTTACGGGGCGTGTCCCGTCTGCGAGGGTCTCGGGGTCCGAGAGGAGTTCGATCCCGACTTGATCGTTCCCGATCCGGAAAAGCTTATTCGCGACGACGCCATCGCTCCTTGGAAAGGGGCGCCAGCCAGTGTGCTGAAGAAAAACTTCGGCGTTCTGCAGGAATTCCTCGATCACCACAAGTTGTCTGCCGATGTCTCTTGCTCGCAACTTAGCGACACGCACATGCATCAACTGCTGTACGGCGACGACAAACGATTTTCTGGTGTCCTGTTGATGTTGGAAAAGGAACTGGCGACAACATCGTCTCGGAAGCGTCAGAAGTTGTTGGAGACCTTTCGAGCATGGGTACCGTGCCAGGCATGTCGTGGTTCGCGGTTACGGCCGGAGGCGAC
>JAGQPD010000186.1 GCA_020426865.1 Planctomycetales bacterium | reverse complement strand
TCGCGCATGCGCGCGGGAGGCGCCGGTCGATCAACCGGCGCTCGACTGCCACTGTCCAGTCGCTCCTCAACACCGCACCGCCCAAATTCGCGGCAAGCACTCACCAACACGCCCCGCAAGGCCCGCATCACACTTGGTGACACCGAAGCGCCGTATTGTGATATCTGGAACCTTCGCCCAACGGAGCCCCAGCCGCAGAAAGATCGCCCACAAGATGACCTGTAAGACGAAGAGCCCGCCAATGAGGCCTGCAAGTTCAAACGTCGACAGCATTGATGGTTCCGAGTTAGCGAGTGAAGGATGGAAGTTCGCCGTTAGAATCCGATCCGTGCGGCATTGTGTCGCCACTATCATACACGGCCGATCAGCAGTGGCGTTAACTCGGCCGATGCATTCTCAACCAAGAGTAGTTCCGAATAAATCTTCTTATTCTTGCGCGCCCAATGTGCCTTCCAACGTCGCCCAATCTATTAGGTCGAGAACAGCAGCGGTGCCGTGAGCACGTTGACTCTTGCGGAGCGAAAACATCGGCGAGTCGGCGAGGTCGTGATGCGGCAAACGTCCTCGACCCGCTCCGGCGGCGATGTACGCCACGGGCGAGTAATTGCGAACACGCCATCCCGATTTCCCTCGATCTCCCATGGAGGCATGTCATGACGAGTCGATATCAGCAACCTCTTTACGGAAGGAAACGCAGAGCAAAATCCGTGCGCATCGCAAATGTTCAGCCAAAATTCGAGTGCCTTGAAACTCGCTCGCTTCTCGCTGGAGAAGGCGTAATCGCCGAATCTGTCTTTGACATAGACCAGTTCGAAACCAATATTCGCGACGCTTACGTCGACAATACCGTCGGGTTTGGATATTCGATCAACTACGAGGGGAACATCGGTGTTCGGCACGACGGATGGGGCGACGCGCGTACGGCGACTGACGAACCACAGTCTTCATTCACGGAAGACACTCGCATGACCATCGCCAGTGTTGCCAAGAGCATAACGGCCGTGGCAACGTTGAGACTCTTACAGGATCAGGGGCGCTCGGTGGACGACGCCATTGCTCCGTACCTTCCGACTGCCTGGACGCTGGGGCCGAACGTCGCGCCGAGCGGATCTGATACTGGCATCACGTTTCGTGATTTGTTGACGCACCACAGCGGCCTCCGCCGAATCGACTTCGACGGAAGCAGTTCGGACGGAGATGGCCCCGACTGGAACGGCGATGGTTCGGACGACGACGGTGCCGATCTCGACGAGCAAACATCCTACAGCGGCCTGCAGCAACTGATCGCACTGGGGATTACCGACTCCACCGACAACGATAGCAATGGCGAAATTGACCTCAAGGAGCAGTACAGTTATGAGAATGCCAATTTCGCGCTATTACGCATCATCATTCCCTACCTATCAACTTACCCAAACCAGTTCTTGGACAGTGATCCGCATCCGGAAGAATTGACGGCCGGAGTTTACGAAGTATGGGTCCAAAACACCGTCCTGGAGCCCATGGGAATTGTCGGAGCTGCGACCCGCACTGCTGAAGAGTATCCGACGCTGAACTACCCGTTTCCCAACGACGACACCAACCCCATCGAGTATCGGGACTTGTTGCTCGTCAGTGGAAGCCAAGGATGGTGGCTCTCAACTGATGAACTGGCCCAATTCCTGCAAAACGTCTTTTACGAGGAGACGGTTCTGGACGCGGACACTCGTGAAATGATGACGAAGGGCTTTCTCGGATGGAACAATCCCAAAGATTGGGGCTGGTCTGAAGGAGTGTTCGGGACGTACTACAACCACGGCGGGGATCTTGCGCAGCTCAATTCGTGCATCATGAGCTTTCCCAACACGGCCCAAGTGTCGTTGTTGATCAACTCTGATTTTGCCGCCGGTCTTCCATACCAATGCGTTCAACTAAAGGACGCCTATGAGAATGCTTGGCCGGAGTTAGTCGTCGAAGGCACCGCGAGCAACGACATGTTCTCCCTGATGGCCAATGCGGACGACGGACTAATCGATCTGTTCCTTAATGGCAAGCTCGTCGGTACGAGACGTGTATCGACGCTGGAAAAGCTGACAATTAGGGGGCTAGAAGGCGACGACACGTTTGCCATCTTCGACCTTCCCGAGAACGTTGAACTAGTAGTCGAAGGAGGCAGTGGCGACGACGAATTCGAATTCAAACGGAAAGACAACGCCTCTCTATTCAACCACATTGATGGCAACGTCATTGTACTCGGCGGCGAAGGAACCGACCGGTTCCTCTTGCGAGACTCGAACGGGTTTAGCGACTTCTACTCAATCGCCGGAATAGAGAACCCCGGTGCCACGGGCGATACCCGGATCAGGGCCGACGCATATGGTTCCGAAAAAAGTTTCCAGTATGGCAGCATGGAACACGTGACCTTCTATGCCAACGAAAACGACAGCCCCAGCATCGAGCTACGTGCGATTGACGGCGATACGGTGTTCACGCTTTACGCAGGAAATGACCACAATACCGTGACCGTCGACGGTATCCGTGATCATGCCGCTGTCATCGTTTATGGACAAGGAGGTTCCGATGTTGTTTCAGTTTCCGGCGTCGGGGAAAACGCATCGGTAACTTTCATCGGTGACGATCAAGGGCCGGGCGTTGACGAGTTGACGGTCGCAGACTTGAGTAACATGCGGGGCGCTGTGGTCTTCGAGGGGAAAGGCTGCGTTGATCGGCTTATTCTTGATGACAGGCATGCAGGAAGTGGCCGGGAGCTAGTATTCTCCAACTCCTTCGGCCTTTCCATCGTATCTGGCGACGGGACGTTCGGCGTGGTTTCGTACCGCAATGTCGAGCAAATCGAATTGCAGGCAAGCGACCATGACGACCAAGTGCGTGTCGAAAGGTTGGCTCGCGAAACGAGCTTAGAACTGTTCGGAAACGACGGCGATGACAATTTCCGAATTGCCGAAGAGACACACGATCTGCGCAACATCGAAGGCCATATCGTTGTCCATGGCGGCGACGGCAAGCTTCCACCCGCCGATAGCCAGAGCAACCTGCTTCCCATCGACGACGATCGGCTTCTGGTTCTTGATGGTTTGAATCCCTCCACCGGGGATTATACGATCGACTCGGCCTTCCCGTACCACGAAGGCAATATCAACAAGTGCGATGGCAAGATGATCTGTGGCGATCCCGGGGGGGCATTGTTTTCTATCACGTTCGATCAGATCGAACAGACGACGCTCCATGCCGATCAGGGCTCAAACCGAATCGACGTCATCGCAATGCCCACGGCCAATGCCCTGGCCGTTTATGCAGAATCGGGCAACGACGTGGTCAGTGTCGAATCGTCACCAATGTCGGCGCTGATGCAGATTTTCGCGGGGGACGATAGAGACACTATTGTGGTGTCGCCATCCCGGCGGAATCTTGGATACTTAAGGGGTCGTGTGCTGGTTGACGGAGGTGGGAACCCTGGCGATGAACTCCAGGTATGGGACAATATGTCCGCCAATACCGAACCGTACATTCTGTCAGATAAGCAATTGTCACGCGCCCAATCGGCTGTCATTGAGTACTCAGCATTTACCCGCTTGACGGTTGGGCTTAGCCATCTCGACAACGATATCCACGTCATCTCAACTTCTCCGGAAACGTCAGTCTTGATCCTGGGCAACGAGGGAAACGACTCGCTTTCCGCCAGCGGCTTGAGGTCATCGGTCGTCTTTGACGGACAAGAGGGCTCGGACCATTCACAGCTATTTGGCACGGGCACCGATGATGTGGTCCTTGTGGCGGGTAATGTGATGAGCATGCGAGATGGGACGCTCATGACATTCTCGGAGACGCGCGGTTTCAACGGTGGCGCTGGAGAGGATCTCATGACGTTGCAGGGACTTGAAGGGGTTGACGAACTCATCCATGTCCGGCCTATGTCATTGGTCGGGCAGAGGATTCAGTTCCATGAAGGGACCGTCGACATCAATGGCGTTCCGTCGGTCGACTTCCGGCAAACCGAAGCGGTGGTGGTCATCGGCAACCGCTCGGACAACGATCTGCTTATATTTGACGGGTACACATCGCCAACCGACGGAGATCAATTCGACGATTTCTTCTCCATCAAGCCATTCGCATCCGGGACGCCCGACGATCCCGTCGTCGTGCTCAAGAACACAGCGGGACAAGAATACCTCACACTGCGCAACTATCAAAATGTTGGCGTGCCAACCATTCAGGGGCTACATGGAGCCGATCTGTTTGACGTCTACGTCAATCCCAGGCGCGACTGGCGTGTACGTCAACGGCGACTACACCTCGACGGTGGACCGGGAAACATCGGCATCGGTCTACCGCTCGACGACGTACTCCGTATCGTCTACGCCGATTACGGAAAAACCTCATGGACACCCACAAGCGACACGGATGGAGCGATCCACATGAAATACAATCTTAGCGCTGTTGATTTGGTGTATGAAGGTATGGAGAAAGTGGAATTGCAGGCCGGACTGCCGCAAGCAACCTTTGTTCCATAGGTCTGTCGCACCGGACGAAGTGTGTGTTCACTGATCTGGATAGAACGTTTGTCAAACCCGACTAAGTGCGAAACGATGGCACGCGGATTGTATCTATTTCGTCTCATTTTCCCGCCGGTTGCTACCATCATCCGTCTCTGCGTGATGGACTCCTTGAGGTTTGGGACAGGCCTAAATCGAAATACACTCGGCGGTTTCCTTCCGATGCGATTCGGCAATTCGGAGGTGCGGTGAGGACGCAAGTGGGATCAGACATGTCGAAATACCGCGCTTTGAGTAAATGGTAATGTATGAAACGCTCCAACGCCGAAAGTTGAAATCGACTTGCCCCGAGATTGCATGCTGTCGGCTTTTGACAATTGGAGGTTTCAATTAGACTCGGCGTCAAGGCGTTGCATATTCACCCCCTCCGCTGATCCGTCTTCAATCTGCCGCCGGATGTTAGCCGTGGTGAGGAGTGAAGAGATATTTGACGCATCGACGGCCTCTCCAAGATCCTGCTGCAGCCGTTGGACCCGGTTGAAGGGAAGGCCGCTCCCATATCTCAGTAGCGCAATCATGCTGGCTACGGTAGCGTCGTATTTTTCCGGTGGCAGCTCCGGCGGTGTCGGCGCTGTAAAGTCTTGCCACACAGATGACATCGAAGTTTTTCTAGACGGTAAACGGTCGCTTCTACCGGCGCCTGGCCCACAAAGCGAACGATCACTCCGGGCTGTTTGCCGTAAAGCGTTCCCTGCTGGCACTCAGGGCAAGCGTCTCCTGCCTTCAGCGTGGGATGCTTGATTTCGACTTGTCGTCCACCAGTGTAATCGTCTGCCGAATGGCGACCGTGGTTTTGTGGAGGCGGTTTCTTGTCATCAGCTGACGGCTCTTCTTCATCGGCCAATTCATCTTCTGCTGGCTTGTCTGTCGGGGCTTCGCCACCACCATCTTCTGCATCGCTGTTGGCAGTGTTTTCCGCATCGCTGTCGTCGGATGTCGTGGAATGATTCTTGGAATCCTGGTCCTGATCGTTGAAGATGTTCGTCGATTTCTCCGTTTGGGCCCCAAGTAGTAGTTTCCGCAGCCGAGCAATCGACGTGTTCTTGTCCTCTACAAGAGTAATTTTAGAATTCGTGCCTGTTAGGCATTGGGAGTGACACGCCGCCAAGCAGGAGCTGCCGACGTGCTGGTGGGGTTACCTGCCGAGAAGAGCACCGATAGTTCGTGTGCGGCAAGCGTTGTGGTGGCCTGTGTCGAGGATGGCCAGTAGCGAAATTTTCCCTGAGACAATCGCTTTTGACACAGCCAAAAGCCCTGGCCGTCGTAGACGAGCACTTTAATGGCCGTGGCGCGGCGATTGCGAAACACAAATACCGTCCCCGCAAACGGGTCCTCTTTGAAGGCCGATTTGCAGACCGCTGCCAACCCGTCGATTCCACGGCGGAAATCGACGGGCTCGACGGCCACCAACACTTTCATCTGCGGAGTGATCTGCAACATCAGCAGCCGCCTTCCACAACGGTTTGCGGATGCGCTCGCCACGAATGCGGTTCTTGCGCCACGTCGCCAATCGCCGCTCGAATCGTGCCAGTCGCGGCGGGATCGTTACCGTCTGTCGTTTCGCCATGGGTCGCCCTCCGGAATTTGGAAAGCCACCAAGCTAGCCCGTTCTCTCCTTGGCATCCTGCACGCTTGCCGGAAGGACACGAAATGCTGCCGTCTAGCGGTCGCCGCCCGGATCGCTCCGCCGTGTCCAACTGCCTTGGCCCTCTTGCCCCCAATTGGCCATTGCCAAGCCGAACTATTGCGCCTGGGACACGGATGGAGCTATGTGACGCCGCCGGTTGCGAGCGACAATCAGTCTGGAACCTGTTCTTCACAGAGTGGGCCACACTGGATGCGTGACTTAGGTCTTTTCTTTGTACGATCTCATAAGTTCCATGTTCTGGCGGAATGTATAAATATGTACATATATGAAATCGCCGAAACGCCCGGCAAATCGTGAACAACTCGCTCGCAACCTCCGGTAAAAGTTCGGCTTCACATGCATGGGTGGCGTCGCCACGAGGCGGCCGAGCATCTTTTCCAAGTCTCTAATTGTACGCGATATCAGTATCCAATAGAATTCTCTATAGCGGATCTCGGTCATGACTTGGATCTGCGCATTCTCCAGGAGTTGTCGGTGCCAGTAATGTGGTGGGCAACTAGGGATCGAAAAGTGAGTTCACCAAACTGTCATTCGGGAAATGGCTGCCGATGCGCGCAATTCGCTACGGTCTGAACTTCGCATTGGATTTGTGGAAGCACGAAAGGGACTGAACGGGTCACGCGATGAAACGGAAAAATCGAAAAACAAAACCGCAGGTTACCAGCAGTACGGTTCAGTTGGCCGGGAAACTACGATTGCTACGACTTGAGGAATTGGAGGTCCGCCGCCTGCTGTCGGCTAGTCCAGAACGCGTCAGCCGAGATCCGCAAGTGCCTGAAGCGGGTCCGGAAGCAGAAAGCGAATTCGATCGCACGTCGGGACTCAATCGCTCCGTAGGCCCATTGTCTCTAAGCCGATTTGCGGAGATGTCGACGGTCGAAGACATCCACGGTCTTCCGGACGACTTGATATACGACTCGGAGGGACGGGTCGCCGTACAGGTCACGACTTTCGATGATCCCGATGTGGAACAATTGCTGATTGGGCTTGGTTTTGCCTCGAGCGACGACTGGCCAGATCGTGTCTATGTCGAAGGGTACCTGCCGTACGGGTCGATTTCGACAATGGAGGCCTGGGAGACCGCTGGCAGGTTGCAGTTTGGTTTTCCCACCGGCGCGGACCGTGGTTCGGGAAGTGTGCTTTCCCAGGGCGATTTTTTTCATCAGGCCGATCGGGTTCGTGCGATGTTGCCCGACAACATCGATGGTACCGGCGTCAAAGTCGGTGTGATTAGCGATAGCTACAACGCGTTGGGAACGGCAGCTCAAGATATCGCCACTGGGGATCTGCCCGTCGGTGGCGTGCAAGTGGTTGGACAAGACAAACCGCTGGATGGTCGGGAGATGCCCGATGAAGGTCGAGCAATGTTGCAGATCATTCACGATGTCGCTCCCGGAGCGGAACTCTATTTCGCTTCGTACGGGACGACGCAACTAACCATGGCTGACGCGATCCGCGCACTGGCCGACGCGGGAGTCGACATCATCGTTGACGACGTGTTTTTTAAGAACGAACCGATGTTCCAAGATGGTGTTATAGCTCAAGCGATCGACCAAGTCGTGACGACCCAAGGAGTCGCCTACTTTTCACTGGCGGGAAACAACGGCAGTGCCGTTTATGATTCTCCGTGGCGGCCCGCGGTCGAACCCGAGAGCGGCACGGTCGTTCACGATTGGGATCCAGGCGGCGAAGTCGATATTTTTAACAGGATTCACATGTTCGCCGGTGAGACGATCGATTTGCACCTGCAATGGGACGAGCCGTTTCTGCCGGCCGACGGGAATCAAGGTCAGTTGATCATGGTTCTATTGGATCCCGATACAGGCGAAGAATTGGCGCAGTCGGGCCTGGAGGCCGAACCGCGAGCCCGATTGACCTATACGAATACGTCCAGCGAGGAAAGACGATTCGACCTGGCCATTATCCAACCTGATCATTCCAAGTTGACACCCACACGGATCAAGTTCATCGACTTCAATTCGTTCGGAATTGGGAATGAATACGCATCCAAGACGACGGGTACGGTAGTGCCTCATGCCGCGGCGGCCAACGCCCGGGCTGTCGGCGCGGCACGTATGCCTCGCGACAACATCAGCCGCTTTGAAGTAGGTACGGGCGCGGATGCGGTCGATCGCAATAGTTCCCAGGGGCCGCATCACATCCTCTTCAACACAAATGGAATACGGCTTCCGACAACCGAGGTCCGCAACGTACCGGCGTTTACCGCGGCGAGCAATGTGAACACGACGTTCTTTGGCGTAGATGGAAGGGATCTAGACGAGTTTCCGAATTTTGCGGGTACTTCGGCTGCTGCTCCGCACGCAGCAGCGATTGCCGCACTGGTCAAACAAAAACATCCCGAGTTTACTCCGTTTCAGATCTACGCTGCGCTCGAGTCGTCGGCGGCCTTCGCGGGCAGCTACGAAGTGAAAGACGGATTCGGTTTTCTCAACGCGTATCGAGCTGTCTATGGGGCGCCCGAGCCGGCGACTGTTGGACTGATCGATGGTTTTGAAAACGGATTGGGGGCTCATTGGGAGGTTTTCTCAGAGATCGACGACGGAGCGCGAACGCAGATCACCTCGGAACATGGCCCCGCCAGCGGAGGTTTTCATCTGACCATGGATGCAAGTTCCAAGGATGAATACGACGAAAGCGAGGCTTTTAATCGCCTGATTCTACATGTCGACGCGACCGGTGCAGAAGAAGTGATTTTCAGCTTTGATCATCGCGGATTTGACGACGACGATTTCGAGGAAGAAATGCCCGAGTCATTTTCGTCGCGGTACAACTTGTACCATGCCGGGGAAGGTGTGGCGTTCAGCGTTGACGGTGAGCAGTATTTTCGGCTTGTTGCATTCAATGAAAAGACGATATCAAACGAGTATCGGACCTACACATTCAATCTCAGTCAAGAGGCCGCACGACACAATCTGCAGTTAAGCGATCACGTGCGGATTCTCTTCCAACAATATGACAATGGAAGCATCAATCGACCGCTAGAAACGATCCTCAATCTCGAAGTGCTCTTTCCACCAAATCCACGTCCCGAAGACGTGATTATCGGTGTAATCGACAACAGCGACGGTTGGGCAATTGACAACGTGAAGGTGCTCAGTGGCGATCCCATAGAAATCGAGCGCCCATTGCTTGTTCTGCCAGGAATCGTCGGCAGCGGTCCGGCCGAAGGTCAGGAAGAACGCTGGTTTACAACCAGGGGCATTGGGCCAGAGGCATTAGTGGTTGATCCGATCGCGGGTGTCTATAACGACCTTCTCAAGACGTTCGACAACGTCGGGTACACTCCCAACGTGAATCTATTTGTCGCCAACTACGACTGGCGAATGAATCCGGGACCCGACGACGGGAGTGTCGACGGCACAATTTCCGGTCTCAGTGCCGCTTCGCTGTTGGATAACGAGTTCGAATATGGTGTCGACTACCTTGGGTATTGGCTGCAGAAAGCGTCGGACGCCTGGTTCCAAACGCATGGCACACGACCCTCATCCGTCGATATCGTCAGTCATAGTACCGGTGGACTTGTCGCGCGATCATACATTCAAAGCGATGCCTACGGTGGCGTGACTTCGGCTGGTTGGAACCTGCCCCGCGTGCATGATTTGGTAATGCTCGGCGTACCGAATCGGGGTGCCGCGAAACCGTGGAATGCGCTGCAGAACGATTTTTCCGGGGATCCGGCGTACCGAATTGTGATTTCCAAAATAGCTGACCAGGCCTATCAACGTTGGCAAGCGGGTCAAACCATCAGCGGGCCCGACGGGGACATCCTGCCCGGCGAGACGCTGACGCAAATCGAGTTCCTGAAACGGTACGTGCCAACCATCCGTTCGTTGCTGGCGACGTACGAATTCTATGATGACGGATTGGGCGCGGGCTATCAGACGGTCAATGCCGATCCCAATCAAAGAAACTCGGTTCTCTTGGATCTTAATGATGGTTTGGACCTGTTCTACGCCTTGGAAGAGATGGAAATCGTTGAAGGGAATTATGTGGGCCCGAATGGGCGTGACCCGAATGCGTTTGTCGATCGCTTGATTGGGGATGCTGTTGTCTTCTTCGGAGAGGATCACGACACGGCAGACAAGGTTCTGCGTCGAGTCGGGCCCTTGCTCGGCGCCGCCCAGGGCGAAACGACGGGGGTGGCCGAGATTTTGCCATTTACGGATTACTTCGGCCATCTGCCCGCGCTCGATGAAGTTTGGTACGAGGATCTCGAATTGAGTGCTGCGTCACTAGCTGGTGATGGTACTGTGCCTCGCGTCTCCGCGATTGGACAGTTCCTGGCCGACACCGATGCACGAATCAAGCGATATGCGGCCACCACCGAAACTAAGATAGACGGACAACCAGAAGACGAAAACGTTACAGGGCATACTGGTCTGACCAGCAGCATCTTTGTCCAACGCACGGCGCTGAACGAACTAGGTATCTCGGAGGCGTCATATTCCTCGCAACTGATCTCGTCGACCGGTTTGCAATTCCGACGATTCGAATCGCTGACCGCTGCGATCAAAATGGGGATTATCGATCTCGATCAACTGGTCGACGAGTTTGTCTTGAATGCGCAACACATCGCCGATCTGCAAACCGGCTTTGGAACCGTGGGCGAGATCGTGGGATCTGTGGGATCGGCGCTCGATGATGTAACCGGGAATGTTGCCAGTGATGTGGGCAGTTGGTTGGCTGATGTCGGCAAGAAAGTCGCCGACCAAGTCGACACGATCGCAACGTCCATTGTTAACGTCGCCAATAGTGTCATAACGCAAGTAAATCGAGCATCCGAAATCGCAACTCGTATTGAAAACGCGCTTACCACCGGTCTTGGCATTCCCGGAGTTGAAGTGGTCGGAGGTCTGGTTGACCTCGCATCGGCCCCGTTTCAGGCACTGCTCGGGCCATTCGCGGACGGCCTGTCGGCCGCTGAGTCGGAGGTTGTTTGGCGGATCGTCGTGAAGAACCAGCAGTCCGTTCAGCTGCCGCTCGATATCGCTCAGCAACTGGGAATCGCCGGGCTCTCGATCGACAACGATCTGTCTGCCGATCTCAGTATCAACGTGGATATGGAGTTTGGCTTGCGGCCATTCGAGACGAACCCTAACGAACGTTTTTTCATTCGGGTGACGGAGCTAGGAGGGTCGGTCAGGGCGGACGCCGATGATTTAGATCTTGGACTGAATCTGGGGCCGCTCGGCGCGAGTATCACCAACGGACAATTCTTACTGGATGCGGACATCCATGCGCGACTGCCGAACCTTGCCGTGGAGGACCGTCGCATTACGGGGTATAGCCTCGGGGACCTGCAGGATATCGATGTTGCCGAGGCTTGGGATATCGACGCGCGGGCGACGATAGACGCGTACCTGCCGATCTCCGCGACATTGGGTGCTTTCCAGCGTGATGGGTTGCTGACCATCCTGGCAACAAACGCATTTGACGATGCGCCGGAGGTATCGTTCGTCGGTTTCGAAGATCTGCTGGGACTGGCGTCAATGGATATGGACGCGATTCTCTTATCGCTCGGGTCTTTCGAAGAAACGTTAGCACTACTGGTCGACTCGCCGCTGTTGGATTTTCAGGTCCCTTTTATCAATGCCAATGCGGGCGATCTCGTCCAGTCGACGTTGTCCATTGTGGACCAATTGCGCGACGTGAATGGGCAGCCAACGGTAACCAATATTCAGGCACTTGTGGTGGAGCTGACTTCATTGCTGGGACTCGACCCTGGTGCGATTGGCATCGACTTTGATCTGGCGTCGAAGGAGCTATCGCTGGACGTCGACATAAGCCAGTCCTTTGCCACCCAGTTCATTGGATTCAGCCCGAATCTGGGATTTGGCCCTGTTTCTTTGGCATCCAACGGACAGTTCTCGGTTGAGGCTGGCCTCGATACGAGTTTTCACTTCGTGTTGGATGTCGATCCGGTGGCAGCCGCCGTGGAGGCATCGACGCCAGCCCCCAGCGATGGCGTCTTTCCCGGTACGGCCGATTTCGAAATTGCCGTCGGAACAAACGAGCCGGTATCCGTGCAACTTACCTCGAGTGGTGTTACGACATTGGCTCAACTAGTCGCAAAACTGCAGTCAGCGCTCGACGCGGTGGGCTTAGCCGACTTCATCGTCGCCAGCGAGACGAATGGCGTACTGAAGCTGACGACCAGTGCGGCGGCGAGTTCTGTATTGGCGTTTTCCGCCAATCCGTCCAACGCCGCCGTGACTCACCTGGGGTTTCCGGCCAACCGACTAGCAATCGACTCGGTCGCGGCGCATGCCTACGTCGAGGATGTCGATTTGCAGGCCCATTTCGATCTGGGCGGACAGGTTTCTGGTTCGGTATCCGTGGGCCCGGTCGGTTTGGACGGACAGGTCGTCAGCAGTGGGCTGATGCGTGTTGGACTCGATCTCGCCGGCGGGCAACGGTTGCCGGTCGACGAATTGCTGTCGCGCGTCTTCGCCGATCCATTCGACTTGGTGAATCCCCAACTATCTGGATCACTGGAATTGGACGTGCGCGAGCTGCAAACGCGGGGCGGTTTCGCAATCGGTTTGCCAGACCCGACCGGTTTGTTGCCGGAGGACGTGCAAATCGAAATCACGATTCCCGATTTGGGGTCGCCGGACTTTCTCGAAAACATCACGGTGCAGTACAACGACACGCTTTTGGGTGATCTGTTGTCGTTGCGAGACTTCACTTTTGATGACTTGCTGTCAGTCTTGGAATCGCTGGCCCGGTCTTTAGTAGACATGGCAAAGCAAGAGCTGTTGGGCGTGAAGATCCCCATCATCGGGGCCTCGGCCGGCGACTTGTTGGATTTGGGAAGCGATATTCTGGCGTTGGTGGCGGAGCTGCGAACGGAGTCGGGTCAGGCCATGTTGCTTGAAACGCTGCAGCAGCGAATTGCCGAGGCATTCGATCAACTCGGTATTCCGATCGGCGATCTGAGCCTTGATGTATTGGGCCGCGATATCGTATTGGAATTGGATTGGCAGCAAGCAGCAAGTCGCCAATTCGATCTGGACATTGACCTGGGTGCGTTTGGGCCGGATGCCGGAGCACTACTGAGCGTCGGTTCCGATGACCAGATTGACGTTGCCGTGGGTGCCGAGTTCAATCTGGTCTTGGGCATTGAGACCGCAATCGGTGCGGTTCCACGACCCTATCTGCGAGGGGACAGTGGACTTGCGATTACGGCGGAGGTCTTGGGCACGGGACTTGATTTCGACATTACTGCTCTGGGGATCGTGCCCCTCTTTATACGCAATGGCAGCGTGATCTTGGATGCGGATGGCGTGGACGCCAACGCGGATGGCTTCTCGGACGGCGAGCCAGCGCGATTCTCAATCGACTTGCCGGGAGGTGCCGGCACCAGGCATTATCTCGTTGGTGCCGGCGGTCTACAAGCGCCGCCGATTCAGGTGCAGCTAGATGCGGGTGTCGATCTTCTCTTGCCGCTCTTTTTTCCGGACGAGTCGACCCCGTTCGACGACGGGAACAGCCAGACGACGAACGAGTTTCGGGTAACCGTCCCCGACCTGGCCGAGGTGCTCGCGGGTAACACGTCGAATGTCGAAATCTCCAACCCCCCCGATTTTGCGGCCGTTGCCGGGAATATCGATTTGCGAGATGCGCTGCGGCTGTTGTTGTCAGGGATTCAACGCGTCTTTCCCGGAATCGCTCGGACAGTCGATGGCGTACTCGAACGACCCCTACCGCTGATTGGTTCGTCTCTGGCCGAGCTTTCGTCCTTTGATTTTGTCGGCGGGTTTCTGCCATCGCTGGAAAACGGGCTGGAACTTGCATTCGACTCGGTTGTGGCACCGCAATTCACTGACATCCGCGATGTATTGAACAATGCTCTGGCCAGCCTGCTGCAGCAACCGGTGACATTTGCGAGCACTGCCCAGGAAGTGGTCTACCAAATCCATTTGGGTGACCAGATCAGTGAGACAATTCCCATAAAGGCTGATCTGGGGCTACCGGCTCTGGGCCTGGATGTCGACGCCGACGTCAATGTGGACTTTACCTGGTCTTTGAACCTTGGACTCGGTGTTTCGCTGGCCGAGGGATTTTTCCTTGAAATACAAGACGGTACGGGGCAAGCTAACGACGAGATCCATGTCGGATTAAATGTGGGTCTTGCGAATGCGACGGCGCTAGCAACTCTGGGCTTTCTTCAGGTTGAGGTGACCGACCAGGGCACGCACTTGGGAGGCGAATTGTCCGTCAATCTCGCTCCTTCCAGCGACGGAACGCGAATCGGATTCCAGGAATTGGTGGCCAGTAGTTCTTTAAGTGAACTGGTGGATGTAAATCTATCAGGCGGGGCGGAAGCGAGATTTGGTGCCAGGTTGAGTTCGACGTTCGCGACCGGCATGTTGCCGTCGCTCCTGGCCGATTTCCAGGCCGCCTGGTCGTTGGGCAACGACACGCCAACCTCTGCCGGTTTCCACAACATTCGCATGGACCTCGGACAACTGTTTAACGGCTTTAGTGGGCCGATTTTCGACGTCGTCGAAACAGTGCTCGACCCAATCAAGCCACTGCTGGAGGTGTTGGATACACGGATACCGGTTCTGTCTGATTTTTCCATCATACGCAGCGTGCTCGATTCCAATCGCGACGGTCGCGTGACAGTTCTCGAGGCGGCCGAATTTGTCGGCGTTGCCGATACCGGTTTTTTCGAATCGTTGGCCTTCGTCGCAGGCCTCACTGACAGAATTGGCGGCGTGATCGCCGCGGCGGAGAACGCCTCTGGATCGCTGCTGATTCCGCTACCGGACTTCGACCTGACCGGACAGGCACTCAATCTTGCCAACGGCCTGAACGGGTTCGTAATCACCCCACCGACCTTCGACATCGACCAGGCCATTGACACGATCAGCGACAACGCTACGCGTGACGCCGCGGCCGATTTTGTTGACTATTCATCGACATCGTCCGGTCCCACCGTCTTCTCAATACCAATATTGGACGAGCCAGCCAGCGTCTTTGGTCCTTTAATCGGCCGTGATGTCCCGCTCTTTTCGCTCGATTTTGCCCCGTTGTTCGCGGAGTTCGGTATTCGCCAATTCGTCCCGATCATTGGTCCACTGGGTGCGACGGTCGCGGGCCGAATCGCGGCGAAGGCCGATTTTGCTTTCGGATACGACACTCGCGGGATCCGCGATTTCGCTGCCTCTGGGTTCCAGCCCAGTCAGATTGGAACGCTGCTGAATGGCATCTTTCTCTACGATCGGGTGGACTCCAAAGGTAGGCCCAGTATTACTGGCAATGACATCGATGAGGTGCAGCTGATCGCGGGGATCGATGTTTCGGGTACCGTCAACCTTGGAATCGTCTCTGGGGACGCAGGAGGATTCATCGAAGGCATTGTCGGCTTTGACCTCTACGATGGCGATGGCGACGGACGAACGCGGTTTTCGGAGATCGTGAGTTGCCCCTTTGAACCGCATGGGGCAATCGATGCCGGACTGTTTGCTCAGATCTCTATCGGCTACCGGTGGTTCAAGGTGAGGAAACGCTTCGAGTTGGCGCGCGTGAATCTGATCGATGTGAACGGGTCGTGTGATCCGAGTGAAACCAATTCGCTCGCAACGATCGAGAACGGAACGTTGAAACTAAACGTTGGTCGCGACCTGGACACCAATGCATCTCCGCCGATCTTCGCCTCCGACGAGACAATCCGCGTGACTTTGGAAGAAGATGGGTCGATCTATCGCGTGTGGTCGCGTAACCGGTATCAGGACATTGATGGTCATCTCGTGCAGCGCATCGAAGCGCTGGCGGGAGGCGGCAACGACAGGATTATTGTCGATTCGGAAATCACGGTTCCGACGTTCTTGGACGGGGGCGACGGAAACGACGTACTCGTTGGCGGGTCCGGGCCAAACGAGATACACGGCGGTAAGGGGAATGACGAACTCAGTGGCGGCCCCCTCAACGACATTCTCAACGGCGGCGAGGGTAATGACTATATCTACGGCGGAGCCGGCAATGACTCGATCGACGCCGGTGACGGGGACGATGAAGTCAATGCGGGCGAAGGCAACGACCTCGTCCTGGGAGGTGATGGTAACGACCGAATCGTCGGCGAGGCTGGCAACGACCAGCTGTTTGGCGGCACCGGTGACGATGAAATCGATGGCGGGGCAGGCAATGATCTGCTGGAAGGCAGCCTCGGAAATGACAGCTTGGCCGGTGGGGCAGGGCAGGACACGCTGCGGGGTGGCAGCGGCGCGGATACTCTCGTCGGCGGCGGCGGAAACGATACGCTTTGGGGACATGGAGATCTTTTCTTTCCGGACGATCACGCCGCCGACAGATTGCGGGGTGATTCCGACCCGGCCGATCGAGGCAACGAACTGCCCGCCGACTCGCGGGATACGCTACCGGGTGACGACCTTCTGTATGGCGAGGGCGGCAACGACCAGTTGTTCGGGGATGGTGGCAATGACCAGCTGTTTGGAGCTATCGGATCCGATCGACTTGACGGAGGGCCTGGCAACGACCAGTTGGATGGGGGTAGCGAAGATGACGCGCTTTTCGGCGGTGCTGGGGACGACGTGCTGTTTGGTCGAACCGGTGACGATCGACTTGATGGAGGAGCGGGTAACGATCAGCTGTACGGCGATCAGGGGGCTGACTTACTGTTAGGTGGTTCCGGCAACGACGAAATTTTCGGCCATAGCCTTGACGGAACCGGTGATGACGACGCGCCCGATGTCGCCTTTGGTGGGACCGGGGATGATCAGGTTTTTGGGCAGGGCGGTGCGGATGAACTGCACGGAGGTCCCGGAAGTGACTTTGTGATTGGCGAGGCCGGAAACGATTTGATCTTCGGGGATTCTGGCGATGATCTTCTCCGGGGTGGAGACGACGACGACACGATGCACGGCGGTTTAGGCAATGACTCGATACTGGGCCAGGCCGGCGATGATGTGCTCTACGGTGAATTGGACAATGACGAGATTCAAGGCGGCCTGGGCGCGGATGTTGCTTTCGGTGGCGCCGGTGTCGACTACGTGTATGGACATTTGAAAAATAGAATCGGCGATGATGACGAGTCGGATTGGCTGTATGGCGACTTCGGGTTTGGGCATCCTTTCAGTCAAGCTGCGGTCGGTGTGGGTGATCGTGACTTGCTGTTTGGACAAGGTGGAGACGACCATCTGTTTGGTGAACTTGGCCGAGACGATTTGTTTGGTGGCAGTGGCGATGATCAGCTGGATGGCGGCGAGGATGCCGACCTGATTCACGGACAAGACGGCAATGACCTGGCCCATGGCGGCGACGGAGACGATCGAATTCTGGGTGACGCTGGGGATGACGTCCTTCACGGCGATACTGGCGACGATCGAATCGACGGTGGAGATGGCCTGGACCAGATTTTTGGTGGCGACGGCGACGATACACTTCGCGGCCAGGAAGATGGTGATCTGTTATCGGGTGACGCTGGACGCGACTTACTTGAGGGAGGCCCCGGCGAAGACACTTTGATGGGGGGGCCGGGGACGACGTCGTGTTGGCAGGTACGGGTATCGTAAACACGCTGTATGGCGGAGACGGCGACGATCAGCTGCATGGATCGCCTGATGGAACCAATGATCCGGACCTTTTTGACACCATCTACTTCGGTGATCTCCTATTTGGTGATGCGGGCAATGATCGGATTTACGGCTCGGGAGGCGCCGATATCGTCGACGGTGGCGACGGCGATGACTTCGTGGATGGGGGAAGTCACGGAGACCTCCTGCGCGGCGGAAACGGTCGCGATGAACTTCATGGAGGGGGCGGTGATGACTGGCTGGAAGGCCAGGCAGAGATCGACCTGTTGTACGGCGAATTTGGTGCGGATCGATTGATCGGTGGTTTGGATCCTGATTTCCTCGATGGGGGTAGCGATACCGATCACCTGCAGGGTAACGAGGGCGATGATCACCTTCGTGGCGGTGGCGGAGTGAACGATCTCCTGGAGGGCGGCCCGGGCAATGACCACCTGGAGGGATCGGATGATGGGGCTGACCTGCTAATTGGCGGTGCCGGAGACGACTGGATAGAAGGATTCGGTGGAAACGACGCACTGCAGGGCGATTCGGGTGATGATCGTTTGGAGGGTGGAGCAGGCGATGACTTTTTGCAGGGAGGCGCCGGTAGCGACTTCCTGGTCGGCGGCGCTCAACACGACACGCTTTTTGGTCACACGCAATCAGGCACCGGCGACGACAACGCGGTCGACTACCTGTACGGTGACCACGGCTCAACGGACGTCTTGATCAGCTCCGGACAAGATCAGCTGTTCGGCGGGGGTGGCAACGATTTCTTGTTTGGCGAGTCAGGTGACGATTTGATTGACGCTGGTGGTGGCAACGACGACCGAGTCGATTTTGGACTCGGAGAAGGTCCCGATCCCACGACGTTCGTGTCTCCCGCGCCGACTTCGAAACCGGCTGTAGTACCGTCGATCGATCCCGCCCGTTTTGCCGCAACGCTGTCGGCTGGCCCCGCGGAAGGCGGACGTTGGAGTCAGCTTGGTTCGTCGGCCAGTCATGAGGGTATCGCGGGGCGGATTACTGCCGATGCAGCCCCATCGTTGGCCATCGATTCAATTGGTCGGCACTGGATTGCCTGGTCGGATTCCCGCAGCGGCAATCCAGAAATCTACGTCAGCCGATATGAATCCGACGCATGGGGCGAGTTAGGAGGGAGTGCTTCAGGCGGCGGTGTTAGCCAGTCCGTCGTGGGATCCCGCCAGCCTCAATTGGCGGTCGACGACAATGATCGGCCATGGGTTGCTTGGATTGAGGGCGCAAATTCCCAGTCCGATGTGCGCCTGGCGCGTTTCAACTCGGCGACCGGTGCGTGGGAAGCTCTCGGAAACTCACTGGAGGTTGGGGGAATCAGCCAGTCAGGCACGGTAACCGAGGTGGTTGCCGCGTTTTCCGATTTGGGGCCGGTTGTCGCCTGGATCGAGCAAACAGGGCCCAGTCGGAGCATTCGCGCGCGACAATGGGATGGTGTGGAATGGCAGGATCTGGGAGACGCTCCCGTCGCCACCGCAAACGGCACGGCGGACCTTTCGTTAGCAGTCGACGGCACGCGTCTGGCGATTGCCTGGTCGCAGCCGTCTGACGATTCGCGGCAGATCTTCGTCAAGCAGTTTCAGGGAACTAGCTGGACGGAATTGGATGCCTCCGCCTCAGCCGGCGGCGTCAGCGCGTCGGTCCACGATGACTCGCAACCATCCGTCGCCTGGTTTGACAACGAGCTGTTCGTCGCTTGGCGCCGGGAGACCTTGGTCAATAACCAACAGCGGAGTCATATCCTGGTGCGACGATTCGATGGTACAACGTGGCTTGACGCCGGAATCCAGACAGATTCCCCCAACATCACGGCCGGATCGGTTCGGTCGACAGAGCCGACATTGACCAGCGGTTCGTCCGGAGTCGCACTTGCCTGGGTCGAGGATTTGGCCCGTATTGAGATTGCCGAACGAGACGGCATTTACCATATGGTATGGGACGGTGAGGTGTTCGCTCCGGAATTCACTGCGTCTACGGACGCAAGCGGAATCGGAGTCTCCACGTCGGGTGGCGAAATGATGGCGCTGACGTCCGCCTCCGATGCCGCTGGCCGAACCGCCATTGCTTGGATCGATTCTCAGGAAGGTTCGCCGAGCCTGTACGTGCGATCGAACTTCAGCGAATTCGACTCGGTCACGCACGTCAGTAGCAGCGGTCAAATCCAGGCACTGATCGATTCAGCAAGTCTACCGTCAAACGCACTGGTTGTCCTGGAACCGGGTAACTACTCGTCCGGCATCCGTTTCACTGCCAGCGCCAGCGGCGCCACGTTTCTAGGTAGTGCAGCCACCCGGATCGCCGGTGATTTAGTCGTCGACGGTGCCGCCAATATCACAATACAGAATTTCGAGGCAAACTCCTTAATTCTCGAAGGCGGTTCCCATGCCACGATTCGTGATTCCAGACTTCAAATGACGATCGCTCGTGGCGGAACGAATCATCGCCTTAGTCAGGTGCACATGGCTGGTGGCACGATCGGTCTGGAGGTTGAAGGGCCCGTCGTCAATCTGACGGTCATCGATAGTCGAATCGAGGGAACTGAGACAGGCATCTCGGTCGACGCACCGTCGGACCTGATGATCCAGGCTAATGGAGTTTGGGGTGGAGTTACCGGCATTGTGGTGAATTCACCCATGACGGGTGCGATACTCGACAACGTGATTGGAGGGGACTCGATCGGTTTGCTCTACCTGGCCGAGGCGAACGTTTCTTCCAACCGAATTGAGAATTCAGCGATTGGCGTGCAGGTTGGAGATTCGGGCCCGGAGATCGTCACTTTGACCTTCGGCGCCGCACCGGATTCCATGGCAAATGTCATCCGCAATAACGATATTGGAGTCGACCTCCGCCAAGGCATGATTGGGCAGACCTTGATTGGCAATCCGGTCGGAGTGATCGGACCGGGGCAACTTGGGGGCGAGGATTGGCAGTCTGCAAATCGCATTATCGGCAGCGCGGTTGTGGGCTCACGGTTGTCCGGGCGAGTTCAATTCAATGAGTTCATCGACAACCGAACAGCCATCGAAGTCGCGGATAAACAGTTGGTCGCCCATAACACGGTCGCTGGTGACGGGCTCGTCGGAATCGTGGCGATTGGAGCGCATGACGCGCGGATTCTACAGAATACCGTGCACCAGCGCGTGGGCGATGCGATTCGGCTGGTCGCATCCTCGTCAGAAATCGAGGTCCGTGGGAACACGCTTTGGGTCGACGCGGGAACTGCTCTGATGGTTGACGATAGCAGTCAAGCAGGATTGGCCAGCGACTACAACCAACTGCACGCAGAATCGGGCGCGATCCTAGTCCACTATAGCCTCGATTTCGTCGATCTTCTCGATTGGCAAGAGGATGTGGCGAAGTTCGACCTGCACTCGATTGGCACTACGGTGGTTCACCCCTTGGCGGCGAAACCTCGAGTCCAGAGCGTGCCATTGGGCCAGTATGTGTTCGCGCCTCCGA
>JAGQPD010000185.1 GCA_020426865.1 Planctomycetales bacterium | reverse complement strand
TCCGTTGAATAGACCCGTAGTAAGGACGACGTTTCCTGACCACGTATTATCGCCGTCGAGATTGCGAATGACGCCAGTGCCAAAAGGCGTCGTTCCGAATGTGCTAACGGGGCCATTGAGTCGACCTGTTCCAGCGACGTTGAGGGTTTCGAAGTCAATCGTGCCTCCGCCCGAAATATCCAGTTCCAAAACAGCCCCGTTGGATACAGAGGTCGTTGTTGTGGAACCGGTGTCGCCGAGCGCATCGACGTGCTGTAAACGCAAGTTTCCGGCGCTCACGGTGGTTGACCCGCTATAATCATTGTCTCCCGCAAGCGCCAGAGTGCCTAATCCCGCTTTGATGAGATTGGCGGGACCACCGGAAAAGTCGCCCACAGTTGCCGCAATGCGTAGATCAATGTCACTAGGTCCGTCATTGATCGTGTAAGTGCGAATCACCGCGGCTCCGGCGGCATTTGTTAGATCCAAGTTACCAGTGATCGTCGCGGGGACCGAGTTCGATAAGCCTGGCAGCGGAGTCACGTTCACATTGTTCACAAGCAGCAAAGTTCCCGATCCGGTTTCGATGTCGGCGCTGTGGCTTTGCCCCACGGTAAGATTCACGACCCCACCGGTGGCTTCGGTCTGGTTGTTCAGATCCACTAGACCCGTGCTGGCGATGTTTAGCGTGCCCACCTGGATTTGGTCCACACCCTGTAAAAACACAACTCGGTCGGAGTTGTCATTCCCCTCGTTGTCGCCGACATAGAGTGTTCCGCCGGCTAAGGCGATGGCCCCGGATTTGTTCAATTCGAGCGTGCCGTCGAGGACAACGAAGGTGCCGTTGATAGTGTTGTTTTGCGAACCACTAAGCCGTAGCGTGCCACCGCCGACGGTCAATAGATTTCGGTTCGACGTGGTGGTCGTGTTCCCATCATTCCGGCTACCGATGACTTGCCCGACCAGATCGAGGCTTCCCGTATCGACACCGATAATCTGTGTCACCGTATTGCCATTGTTGCCGAAGTTTCGTAAGTCGATTTGTGCCGTAACGGTATTGTCGCCCGCAAGGCTGCGCATGGTACCAGTAACGACTGACGCGCTCGATGAACGGTTAAAAGCTCCTCGACCCACGCCGTTATCTGGGCTAAACAGAATGAGATGCCGATTGGCGATGCTCAAATTTCCGCCGCTGCCGTCCAATTCTAATGCGGCGCCCAGATCGCCGCGCACGTTCACATTGGACGTGCCGCCGGCTCCGAGTGCGTTGTTATGAGCCACACGCAAGATGCCGCCATCGATGCGAATCCCTTCGGGCTGACCGAGATTGACGGGACTGGCGCCTACCAAAACGGTGTCGCGGACATCGAACGTATTGTTCCCGGATAATACCAGCGTACCAACGCCGGTTTTGCCAAGAATTAGATTGTTATTGCCGCCTGATACGATGCCGCTGATTTCGACTTCGGTCGCCGGATCGATGACACTCAGGAACTGATTCGTCACCGCAACAGGCGTAGGCAACACAAAACTGCCGCTTAGCTCCAGAGCGAACGCGCCGTCCACATCCTTACGCCCGCCGAGCGTAAAGATTCCATTTGTTGGCAGACCTAGATTGATGGTATTCGGTATCGAATTCGCTCCCGTTAGGTTCATTCCTTCGGGTCGCAAGGTGCTATTGGCCGTGTTGACGGTCAACGCGCCGCTGCTCAATGTGTTTGGCGCAGAGAGCGCCAGCACACCGCCCTGCAATGTTGTTCCGCCCGCGAAGGTGTTGCCGTTGTTTGTTAGTAACAGTGTACCCGCGACATCACTCTTGATAACGGAGCCATTCGATATTTGAGCGTTGATTGTGAGATCGTTGTGTTCGCGTCCGTCGTTGATCGCAAAGGTCCGCGACGTACCGCCCAAGTTGAGATTGCCATACAGTGTGGCGGGACCGTTGGTGGCTAGTCCGGCGCTGTAGGTGAGCGTGCCCCCTAATATCACACTGCCCGATCCGGTCGTAATGGAACCTCCCGTAATCGCCGTTGTGCCGGTGATATTCAATGTCGCCGCGCCGGTCGTGATCGTGCCGCCGTTGAGATTCAGGTTGACGATACCTTCGGTGATCGAGACGGGACTCAGGTCTAGCTGTCCTTGGTCATTGATCACAACCGAAGCGCCGCTGATTTGATCGGTTCCAGCCGATGCTCCGTAACGCACTCGTGCCGTTCCGGGCGCGTCGAAGTTGTTCAAGTCATTGAGAGTAAGCGTGTTGCGAACTGACTTGTTAGCCCCCGACTTATCCATGGTCAGTGTGCCGTCGTTTACGGTAACCGGCTGA
>JAGQPD010000184.1 GCA_020426865.1 Planctomycetales bacterium | reverse complement strand
CGCCGCGCGTCAATAACAACGCGGGTCGCGATCATTTTCCACAGGCGTGGACATGTGTTTTGGGAGGCGGTGGCATCGCGGGCGGCCAGGCTTATGGCCAGACGACAGCCGACGGGATGGAAGTTGACGACCGACCCGTCACGGTCGAACAGGTGTTGGCGACGGTTTGCCGCGCACTTGGTATCGCGCCCGATACCATGCAGATGTCAGACATTGGTCGGCCGATTCCGATCGTCGAAGCGGAGCCCGTCAACGACTTGTTGAGTTAGTTCCGCATCTTCGGCGATTGCCAAAGACAACGGTGGCAAGGGCAACTACGATCAGCCAGGGGGCCAGTCCAGGTTCCGGGACCGGGATATAGACGACTTCAAAAATACGATTCGACGCTCCCGAAACTGCCCCGGGGACACCGCGAACGTGTGGCGCGTTGGCAGCAATCCCGCCGTAAACATAGCCGATCACCGTCTCGTCGGTAAGCTCGTCCATGTTGATCACCCCATTGGCATAGGCCTCGATCCCCTCGGCCCTAAAAAATTCCGCGTTCGCGCCGAAACGTAGACGATTGCCATCGAGATCCGTCAGTTCCGGAAAATAGCCAAGGTGGTGTTGCGAGTAGCTGCCGTTGTCGCGAATCACTACGGACGTAATATCATTGACAAACGGAAAGTTGTCATCAATGCCGATCTCGCCTGTGGTTTCATCCACATATTGCAACGAGATGCCACCAAACAGGATTTCATGCATCGCACCCGAGGATGCCGAATACAATCCGACTTTCGCGCTATGGTAGTTATTCATCGGCTGTTTGAATGTACTTGGGTCGCTGGGGTCAGCCATCGTGGGTAACCCCGTCGCATCGATCTCAACGGGAACGGTCCAGGCGCCATCGCTGGGGGTAAAGACGCCCGATAGCGCGACAATGCCTTGTGACACTTCGCCAGATGAATCTCGCGATAGAATGGGAAACACATTCAGATCGCGACGACGCAAGTTAGGGTCAGGGGGCGTGGTCGTTGGATTGGCAATGGACAACGTCGTTCCGTCATCGACGATATCGAAGCTGCGAATCTGTTCGGTATAGATTCCCGTTTTTCCGGCGGTATAACCGCCGCGAAAATCCTGGCCCAGGATCAAGTGCGTGCGGCCATCGATTTCGAACATCGCACCGCCGGTCACTTGAAACAGCGGATTGCGGACTTGTCGAAGGTGCTGGGAGGCCGTTCCGGTGTCCCCTTGTGTCCAGGCGATCATTCCGGGCAAGTCGATTGCTGTGAGCGAATCGAAGGTGGCGAAATTCCCGAAAGCGGTCACACCGTATCCGCCGGTCGTGTAGAGCCGTTCGCCCTGTTGATAAAACTGTAGATTGGTACTTGTGAGCGACGCAATTTGGTCGTCGGTCAATCCCGCCGCGGCACTCTGCAGCGAACGATGCCAACTCGTGCGATTGGCCAAATCGATAACCCAAACGTCACGGTTCTGACCCGAGACCGGAAAATTCAAACCGGGATTGTTTTCAAAGCCGTGCAAGCCATTGGTTCGACCAGCAATCAGCAACCACTTGCCGTCGTAGTGGCCAGCTACGTACGACTGCAATGTCGGTCGATCGGCAGGACCGAAATCAACTTCCCGCAATTGCACGCGATAGGGCAAATTGCCGGCCATGTCCACCGTGGAAACAGTGGCGGTTTGATGTTCGGCATTAGCAGTTGGTGCAATTAGTACAATGAAAGCAAACAATGCCAGCGCGCATCGCGGCGCGACTGTTCTTCGCATGGTGCCAGGTCTCCAAGGGCGCCGGTCGAACAACGTCGATGTCAATGAACTCAATGTCTCTGTCGGCGGCCGCAGCTACTTTTCTGCTCCTACGCCAATGCGGCCAGTAGTAATTGTAACCTCAGTTTGGCAACGTTGCACGGCTTCGGCCGCGGCAAAACATCGCTGCATCGTATTGACCTGCCTCACGAGCGTGCGTTTTCGACACACAACAGCAGGAACATGTCTGGTATTCGTGTATTCGTTGTTCTGGTATTCGTTGTTGTGTTGGGGCGCTCGAGTCCGTAAAATAGGTGAAGGTGCAGTTTTTCGCGACTTCGTTCATCCCGCCAGGAGCCCTCCTCCATGAATCGTCGTAGCGTCGGTCGTCTCTTCCCTGTTGTCATATTCTATTGGCTGATTGGTAGTTGTTCGGTCCTGTTTGCTCCCCGATTGCTGTTGGCAGAAGCGCGAGTCGACTTCAATCGCGATATCCGACCGCTATTGTCCGACAAGTGCTTTAAGTGTCACGGACCCGATGATCATCAGCGCGAAGCTGGGTTGCGACTGGACAGGAAAGAGAGTGCGTTAGCCGAAGCCGATTCCGGTTTGAAGGCCGTTGTTCCCGGCGACGTTGCATCAAGCGAGTTAATCGCACGGATCACGACGTCGGACGAATCGCTGCGGATGCCCCCGGCGGAAACGAATAAAGACTTAACGGATGACGAGATTGCGTTGCTGCGACGTTGGATTGAGGAGGGGGCGAGCTGGCAGGAACTTTGGTCGCTCTTGCCACCGCATCGGCCGGCACTGCCTCAAACCGTGGCCAGGGATTGGGGACGCAACGCGGTCGATCGGTTTGTTTTGGCCGGGATCGAGGCCGCTGGATTGGCGCCGTCGCTTCGGGCGGACAAAGTAACTCTCATCCGACGAGTGACGTTCGACTTGACCGGTCTTCCGCCAACTCGCGACGAACTCGAACGATTTCTGGCCGACGACAGCGACAATGCCTACGAGCGGCTGGTCGACCGGCTGCTGCAATCGCCCCGTTACGGCGAGCACATGGCCCGGTTCTGGCTCGATGCCGCTCGCTATGGCGACACACACGGCCTGCATTTGGATAACTATCGCGAGATGTGGCCCTATCGTGATTGGGTCGTGCAGTCTTTCAACGACAACCAACCGTACGATCAATTCGTTATGGAGCAAATGGCGGGTGATCTTTTGCCCGACGCAACGGACGACCAGACCATTGCCACTGGGTTTATTCGCTGCAATGTGACGACCAGCGAAGGAGGGTCGATTGAAGAAGAGGTCCGCATGCGGAACGTCGTTGACCGAGTCGTAACGACAGCCACGGTGTTCATGGGGGCAACGTTCGAATGCACTCGTTGTCACGACCACAAATACGACCCCTACACGATGGAGGATTTCTATTCCCTATATGCGTTTTTCAACAGCATCGACGGCAGTCCGCTGGACGGCAACGTCAAGGACCATGCCCCTGTATTGAAGGTCTACACCAGGCCGCAACAACAGCAGCGGGCCGAACTGAATCGCCTGGTTGGATTGCTGCAGGGACGACTGGAAGGTGACTGGCTTGATCTGGACCAGCAGCAGGCCGAATGGGAACAGCGGGTCATTGCGTACCGCCTGCGTGCGCAAGAGACCCCAGCGGAGGCCACCGCCGAGAAGGGCGAATCACCGCAGCGATCGGCCAGCGACTCCGACCTTTCGCACATTCAACGAGGTATTTGGTACTCAGTGGGCCCCTTTGCCGACGAGGCGGCGAATTTGTACAAGAATTCGCATGGTCCGCAAGGGAAACCGGTCGCGCTGGATGCGACCTATGGCGAGCAGAAGCTGGGGTGGGTGGCACGTCCAGAATGGAAGGACGGCACGGTTATGGACTCACTTCCCCAGGAGCGATCGGCCACGTTTCTCTATCGAGAGTTGATCTGCGACCACGACTGCAACGTGACGCTAACGCTTGGGAGCGATGACGGGTTGATTGTCTATTTGAATGAAAAGGAGGTCGTACGACGCGAGGTAGCGCGTGCCGTGGCGGCGGACCAGGATCGCGTGCGGGTATCGCTAAAGGCCGGCCCGAACACGGTATTGATGAAGATCATCAACAGTGGCGGGGCGTCAGGATACTACTTTGACCTTCGTTCGGCATACGAGGTACCCAATGAGATCGGCAACGTATTGGACGTCGTTGCGGCCGAACGAAGCGACGACCAACGGAGAACATTGCGAACTTATTTCCGCAATGAGATTGCCAGCAATGCAGCGTTGGACATCGTGCGTGACGAATTGAAACGATATCAACAACGCATAGCGGAAATCGAGAAGAGCGCACCAACGACGTTAATTTGGCGAGAAAAGAAAGAACCCGAGAAGGCGTTTTTTCTCAAACGGGGTGACTACGACAAACCGGATCACGAAGTCGTTCGTCGCACACGCCTCGCGTTGCCACCGATGTCGAACGACTTGCCGCGCGATCGTTTGGGCCTGGCTCGGTGGTTGTTAACGGCAGACCATCCGCTTACCGCTCGCGTCGCGGTCAATCGTTTCTGGCAGCAAGTTTTTGGCACCGGTATCGTGAAGACAGCCGAGGATTTTGGCTCGCAAGGATCGCCACCGACGCACCCCGAGTTGCTTGATTGGTTGTCGGTCGAGTTTCGCGAGAGCGGATGGGATATTAAGCGATTGATGAAGCTGCTGGTGATGTCCGACACGTATTGTCAGTCGTCGGTCGCGACGCCGGAGCTGCTGGCGAAAGACGCGAGGAACAAATGGTATGCGCGGGCCCCTCGATTTCGCTTGGATGCGGAGATGTTGCGAGATCAGGCGTTATCGGTCAGTGGATTGTTGATTGACACGATGGGAGGCCCCAGCGTCAAGCCACCGCAACCGGATCTATGGTTTTCGGTCGGCTATTCCGGCTCCAACACCGTCCACTTCGTGGCCGACGAAGGCGTGGAAAAGGTACACCGTCGCACGTTGTATACCTTTATCAAACGAACTTCGCCACCGCCACAGATGTCGACATTTGACGGGCCGTCGCGGGAGTCGTGTGTCATGCGGCGAGAACGGACCAATACTCCACTACAGGCTCTGTTGATGTTGAATGACCCACAGTACTTTGAGGCAGCTGTGGGACTGGCGGAACGAACCATCCGCGAGATAGCCGACGACGACTGTGCCAGTCGTGCGGCACACATGTTTCGTTTGGCAACCTGCCGCGAGCCGACACCGGAAGAGCTGCGAGACGTCGTTGATGCATACGGGACGGAATTGGAACATTATCGCCAGAACACGGACGCCGCAAAATCAGTGCTCAAAGTCGGGACCGCTCCGGTGTCCGTGCCAGACGACCAGAGTGCTGCGGAGATGGCCGCCTGGTCACTTGTCGCCAACGTCCTGCTGAACACCGACGAAGTTGTCAGCAAGAACTAGAGAGCCTACCCTTGCGTTTTCCAGAAAGCCGTGATCATGAATCCGATTGAATACCACGTTCGCCTGCAAACCCGTCGTCATTTCTTTGGACAAACTGCGTTGGGGCTGGGAACGGCCGCCTTGGCTTCACTGATTGGCAATCCATCAACGGTTGACGGAAGCGAAAACGACACTCGCATCGGCGGTCTGCCGGGGCTACCTCATTTCGCTCCGAAGGCAAAACGGGCGATCTATCTGTTCATGGCGGGCGCGCCCAGCCAAATGGATCTCTTAGACTACAAACCCAAGATGGCGGAGATGTTCGACATTGATCTTCCCGATTCGATCCGGATGGGGCAGCGACTCACCACCATGACCTCAGGGCAATCGCGGTTTCCCATCGCACCCTCAAAATTCTCCTTCCAACAGTATGGCCAGAGCGGGGCCTGGGTCAGCGAACTATTGCCCCACACTGCAAAGATGGTGGACGATCTGTCGATTGTCAAAACGGTGTGGACCGAGGCAATCAATCATGACCCGGCGATCACCTATATTTGCACAGGACATCAATTGCCCGGCCGAGCCAGCTTGGGTTCGTGGCTTAGCTACGGGCTGGGGTCGCTCAACGCTGATCTCCCGACGTTCGTCGTGATGACACCTTCTTGGACGGGACGAAAGGAGGCACAAGCCCTCTATAATCGTCTTTGGGGAGCGGGGTTCTTGCCGAGCACGCACCAAGGTGTGGCACTGCGCAGCGGCGGCGATCCGGTTCTGTACCTATCCAACCCGGCCGGAATTGACAGTCAAACCCGCCGCCGCTCGCTCGACTATCTCGCGAAATTCAACCAACGTGCCGTGGAACGGTTCCACGATCCCGAAACACAAACGCGGATCGAGCAATATGAAATGGCATTTCGAATGCAATCATCCGTGCCCCAGCTGACGGACATTAGTGACGAGAGCCCCAGTACTTTGGAAAAGTATGGTCCTGATGTACAAAAACCGGGCACCTATGCCGCCAGTTGCCTACTCGCGCGCCGGATGATCGAACGCAATGTGCGTTTTGTGCAAATCTTCCACCGCGGTTGGGATCAGCACGGAAACCTTCCAAACGATTTGACCAATCAATGTCGCGACATTGACCAGCCAAGTTGGGCGTTGATTCAAGACCTGAAGGAACGTGGCCTGCTGGAGGATACGCTTGTGATTTG
>JAGQPD010000183.1 GCA_020426865.1 Planctomycetales bacterium | reverse complement strand
GCTCCTATTTGCAGCCAACGGTTGGGGGAATGGATTTGCCATATGGCTTTTGGCGGCAGTTCGCGGAAATCGAAAACGTGGTGGCGATCAAGATTGCTGCGTTCAATCGCTATCAAACGCTGGAGGTGATTCGTGCGATCGTAGATGCTGGGCGCGACGATATCGCCCTCTATACAGGAAACGATGACAACATCGTGCTGGATTTGATCACGCCGTATCGCTTGCAGCGATCATGCGACGGGGACTGGGTGACGCGGTACATGGTCGGTGGTCTGTTGGGACATTGGGCCTGCTGGACTCGCACAGCTGTCCAGCTGTTAAATCAGTTGCGAGCGGTACGGCAGTCGGGAGTGATCGGTCGAGAGCTTCTTGAATTGGCTCAGCAAGTGACCGACTGCAATGCGGCGATCTTCGATCCGGCGCACGGTTTTGCGGGCTGTTTGCCCGGGATCCATGCAGTGCTGAGCGATCAAGGATTGTTGGGCGGCATGGCATGCCTGGACGGCAGCGCGTTGAGCGATGGTCAGCGGGCTGAGATCGACCGAGTGCGTCGCAGTTATCCGCACCTGGTCGATGATCACTTTGTTATCGAGTTGCTGACGGAGTGTCGTGGCGAATTTAGGGCGTAAATGTTTGCGTCCAGGTTTCGAAATCACCGCTGTTGCTCATGTACGATCCGTTGGGGACCAGCATGAGATCTGTGTCCTTGTTCTGCATCCAGTTCGATTTCTCCGTTTCCGCCCAGATGCGCACGCGGCTGGCGCGAATCTTGAAGTCGTCGTGATACAGATAGGCGGCCTCGTCGACGTCGAAATCGAATACCAGGTTTTCACCGCTTTCGGGATTGTTGGGAAACCATCGCCAATTCCCTTTGTTTGAAAGGGTATAGTATTGGAGGTGCAACTTGATCTTCTCCCCCGTCTTGTTCTCAAAGCGGAGATAGCGCCGATCGTATGACTTATACGACTCATCACCAGTGGCTTGGTAATCCTTCTTCGCAGCGTCGGTCTTGCCCATAGCCTGATAGATATTGCCCCGGATCGCTCGTTTATCAGCGTCGTCGTCAAGTTCGATTGCCTTGTTGAGGTCCGCCAACGCCGATTCGTACTCGTTGATTTGATAATACGTGTTGCCGCGGTTTCGCAGATAGAGAGCATTTTGGCTGTCAAGTTCGATCGCGCGGGTGTAGATTTCGATAGCTTCGGAGTACTTGCTGGCATCGAAGAGGACGTTGCCGAGGAAATTCCAGTTGTCGCCTTCATCGGGGTCCAGGTCCAATGTTTTCTTGGCGTCTTCAAAGGCGGCATCGAGTTCGCTCATCAGACGATAGGCGTTGCCTCGATTGCGGTAATACATCTGCTCGTCAGGATCGATTTCAATCGCCTTGTTGTACATTTCGACAGCGTTCGGATAGTTGTCGCGGGCGTACCAGTTGTTGCCTGCGACATTCCAGAATTCGGCATTCGTGCCGTCCATTTCGATTGCTTTATCGAGGACCGAACAGGCTTCATCGTACTTGCCGGCTTGCGTCAAGGCGTCCCCCTTGTTGCCAAACACGATGGCGTCGGTGTCATCCTTGGCAATCGAACGGTCGTAATCAGCGACTGCTTTGTCGTATTCGCCAGCTTCATAGTAGGTGTTGCCGCGCGAGTTATACAGATCCGCCAGTTGGTGGTCGTCATGACTGATTCGAATCGCTTGCGTGTAGGCCTTGATTGCCTCTTCGACCTCGCCACGTGCGCGATGGACGGCAGCTTGTCCGTAGTAGGCATCCAGGAATTGGTTGTCTAAAGCAAGTGCCTCTTTAAAGTCCGCCATGGCCGTGTCGTAATCGCCGTCCTTGTAGAACACCCAACCGCGGTCGGAAACCGCCTCGGCGTTCTTTGGATCTAGCTCGATCGCGCGATTGAAATCCGTCATGGCCGACTTGTAGCGACCGGCATCGTAGTGCAAATCGCCACGGTGGATGAACTGTTCAGCCGTTTCTGGATCGACGTAGTCTTCGATCTCGCTGAGAAAGTCCCTCACCTCGGAGACGTCGACGCTCATCGTCACCATATTGGCGGCAGTAGCATTCGTGAAACCTTCACAGACGCCGACAATTTGGGCGTGGGCGTTAATGATCGGGCCGCCACTGTTGCCCCGATTGATCGGCATCTGAGCTTCCAGTACCTTGACATTGGCACCGTTGGCGAGACTGCGCTTGTAGACGGCTCGTGACGTTCCCAACGTATAAATGAAAAGTCCCTCGCTCCCCTGCGGCAGTCCGGCCAGGGAATGCAGGGGTTCGCCGGGACGCGCGCTGCGTTCGGCTAACTCGAATGCTACGGCCTTGTCGGGAATAGAATCGAGCTGCAGTACGGCTAGGTCACGGGTACTGTCGGTAAATAGCACTTTGCCGAAAATCTTTTCTTCATTTTGGATGTAGTAGTCGATGTCGTGGATCGCTTCGCCTTCGTTGACTACAGGAAACCAGGCAAAGATCTGTTGCAGTTCATGCCCGGACTTCGAACTGGCCACGTGATCGTTGGTGACGACCAGGCGTTTTTCTTTATTGAGCAGCCAGCCGGTGCCGGACCACCCGGCGCCCTCGCCTTCGGTGACATCCAGATAGACGGTGCCGTGCACCAACGACTCGTAGATATCCTCCTCCGGGCGTTCTTCCTGCGAGTGATCGCGCGCGGGCTTCGCGATCTTGGGCTGAGCGATGACCCGCTTGGGGGCCTCCTTCGTTTTTTGCGCATGGGCTGTGTCGACAGACGCTGGATACAGCCCGGCGACGAACACCGCGGAAACAAAAAGACAAATTCGTACGCTGGGAAGATTACAGCGTCGGGACATGCGATTCCTCCGAACATGACAAAATCAGGTGCTGCTCCATAATAGGCGCCCCACAATGGAATGCCAACAACTATCCCCAGTTGGGGCATCGTTTTAAAGGGGAGCCACCCAAACGAGCGGTCTGGGCGTCACGACTGGTACCTAGAGAAAAGGCAGGAAAACTGGTACAATGGGCGCACGAGTCCCGTTAACGTTCAAGCGGAGAAATGCCGTGAATGAGAATTGGGTTCGCCTACCTATCCTGACGGCGATCGCGTCCTGCCTGATGCCGGTCACGAATTTGTATGCGAGTGATTCCACTGGAGCAACGATATACGCTCAGCATTGTGCCAACTGCCATGGAGCCGATGGCCAAGGGGCTGACGACGGTTACCAGCAACCGATCTTTGGTGACGATTCGGTCGCCGAGTTGGCCAGTTACATCGACCGGAAGATGCCAGAAGGTGAACACGAATTGTGTGTCGGAGACGATGCACGGCTGGTGGCTCGCTATATCTACGACGAATTCTATTCGTTCGCCGCGCAGCAACGCAAAGGGCTCGTGTCGGTACCGCGCATTGAGCTGTCGCGTTTGACTGTCGAACAGTACCGCAACGCTGTTGCCGACCTGGTAGGGAGTTTTGCACCGCAGCCCAGACCAACAGATCAACCGGGTCTACCAGGTTTGGCAGCGGAATATTTTCAATCCGATGGCATGAACAAGGCTGATAAACGAAAGCTTGAGCGGATTGATCGCCAGGTCGATTTCGACTTTGGGGACGAAGGACCGACTGACGATATCGCGGCCGATCAGTTCTGTGTTATCTGGCAAGGGACGATCCACCCTCGCCACACCGGTGACTATGAGTTTCGTATCCGGACTCCCAACGGTGTCCGGCTGTATGTTAATTGTGACCCAAGTCGGCGTCAGGGATCGCTTCGTGATGACAGTTCTGCGGCTGGGCAGACGGCGCTGATCGACGGGTGGGTCAGTTCCGGAGGGATGCGCGAACACACGGCGAAGGTCTACCTCCTGGGGGGACGCGCTTACCCGATCCGGCTAGAGTTTTTTAAATACAAGGAGGAGCTGGCGTCGGTGACGATGGAGTGGCGGCCGCCGTTGGGGGTGTGGTCGACGTTGGATCATCATCATCTGTCAACGACCGACGCTCCGCGCACGTTCTGCGTCGATACACCCTTCCCGCCGGACGACCGGAGCCGCGGTTATGAACGAGGGAGCGCCGTTTCACGCGAATGGTATGCGGCGGTAAGCGAAGGGGCCATTGCGACGGCCAATGAGGTGATCGACCGGCTACCGGCACTGGCAGATTTGCGCGATGAAAAGGATTCACGCCGGGAAAAGGTCGTCGAGTTCTTGCAGCGGTTTGCGCAAACCGCGTTTCGGCGTCCGCTCACCGATTCCGAACGATCCGTGCTCGATCAAATGTCAACGGTCGACGAGGCGAGTGATGAGGCAGTAGTGCGGCGAGTTGTACTGTATGTGCTGAGCTCTCCCTATTTCCTCTATGTCGATCTTACTCCGCCGTCACAAGCACCCACGGCGTACACCGTTGCATCGCGATTGTCATTTGCTTTGTGGGATTCGCTGCCCGACGCTGAGCTGTTGGCGGCGGCCGAGCGAGACGAGCTTCTCGGCGTCGAGCAGTTGGAGCGACAAGCAAGACGGATGCTCGCGGACCCAAAATCGCGACAGAAATTGCAAGGATTTTTCGCAGGCTGGCTGGAG
>JAGQPD010000182.1 GCA_020426865.1 Planctomycetales bacterium | reverse complement strand
AGTGTTGCGCTGACGATCGACCATGGTTTGCTCAATCCGTTGGCGTCCGATTGGCGTGCTGAAGCGGAGCGGTATGCGGCGTGGTTGCAGGAGCACCACATGAGGTCGGTAGTGGAGACGGGGGCGAGGTTTTTGTTGGACGCTCGCCAAAAGCATGAGCCGACGTTGCTGACCGGGTCGACTGAGGGACGCCAGCAACGGGTGGAGTTCACCAAACGGGCGATCGATATAGCCCAAATTCTCGGGAGCGACTGCGTATCGCTGTGGTCCGGAGTGTTGCGCGAGGAGCTCTCGGACGAGGAGGCATTGGAACGATTGTGCGAGGGATTAGGGCCGATCGTGGAGTATGCCGAGGCGGCTGGGGTGGTGTTGGGTTTTGAACCTGAGCCCGGGATGTTTGTGGCCACGGTAGGGGAATTCGAGCGGCTTTGTCAGTGGATTTCGTCCGATGCCCTGCGGCTGACGATGGATATTGGCCATTTATATTGTCAGGGCGAGGTGCCAATCGCCGATTACATACGTCGATGGGGCGATCGGATAGTCAATGTTCACATTGAGGACATGCGTGCTGGCGAGCACGTCCACTTGATGTTTGGTGAGGGGGAGATTTGGTTCCCGCCAATTATTGAAGCATTGACGGAAGTCGGTTACGCTGGCGGACTGCACGTTGAGCTCAGTCGGCACAGTCACGAGGGTGTTTCGGCGGTTCGCCGGGCCTACGACTTCCTGCGCCCCTTGATGGTGCCTGATCGCGAACCTCCAGCCACTTCGTAGTGGTTGGAAAGAATACGATCACGCCTGCCGGTCCCTGTGACGGGCGCGGCGACAGATGCAAGGGTCACCAAATTCTTTACGATTGCTCCCGTCGGTTCGATGACCAAATACCGCTGGGTGCTCGCAGTTCGATCGATCGGCGGTAGGCCATTCGGATTTGACTGGGCACGAATTCGACAGCGGTATGGGTTCGTCATTCGCAAGTTCCACCACACTGGCGATAGTCACGAAAGATCATTCACATGCCATCTCCATTAATTTTTTTATCGATTCCCGGTTTACGGGAGCAAGACGTTGTGGTCATGCCCAACCTTCAAGAGCTCATGCAGGACGGGAGGACGGCCGCCTTAGCGGCCAGTTTCCCAGCGGTCACATGGCCGGTGCAGGCGAATATGTTGACGGGTGAGCTCCCTGCGGCTCACGGCGTCATCTCCAATGGTTTTTATTGGCGTCAAACCGAACAGGTCGAGATGTGGACAGCGGGCAACGACAAGATCGAACGGCCGCAGGTCTGGGACATCATGCGGAGCAGTGGCGTGACAACGGCGGTTTGGTTTCCGATGTTGAGCAAGGGTTGTGGCGCCGACTATATCTGCATGCCGGCGCCGGTCCACAATCCCGACGGTTCCGAATCGATGTGGTGTTACACGCGTCCGAAGGAATTGTACGGCGAGTTGTTGGCGACGCTGGGGCATTTTCCGTTGCAACATTTTTGGGGACCATTGGCCGGGATTGCGTCGACCGATTGGATTGTCGATTCGGCGGTGATGGCGGCGATCAAGTATCGTCCGGATTTTTTCATGCTCTACCTGCCGCATTTGGATTATGCCGCACAAAAACTGGGGCCCGACAGCGACGCGGCGCGCCGTGCCGTGGTTGAGCTCGACCAGACCTTGGGTCGACTTGCGGCCGGGATGCGGGAGGCATACGACGGGCATCAACAACAATATCCTGATGGCAGTCCCTTGCGTTGGCTTGTTGCCAGCGAGTACGTGATTACGCCGGTTGATCATGTCAGTTATCCCAATCGGGAACTGCGCGATTGGGGGATGCTACAGGTTGCCACCCGCGACGGTCGGGAGTACCTTGACTTCAACGCATCGCAGGCCTGGTCACTGGTTGACCACCAATTGTCGCACGTATTTTGTAGTGACTCTGATGCGTCTGTAATTGAGCGGGTCGTGGCGGGCTTTTCGGGGCGGGAAGGGATTGCTGAGGTATTGGCTGGCGCAGACCGCGGGAAGTATGCCATGGACCATCCCCGCAGCGGTGACGTGATCCTCATTTCGCAACCCAATAGCTGGCAAGCTTATTATTGGTGGCACGATGATGCTTTGGCGCCCGAATTTGCCACGACCGTCGATATTCATCGCAAGCCGGGTTACGATCCGGTTGAATTGCATTTCGATCCCGCGACGCGAGGAATCCCCTTGGATGCGACATTAATCAAGGGGTCCCATGGGGCGCCGGTGGCTTCGTCGGCCCAGACGGGAGTTGTGTTGTCGTCTGACCCACAGCTTCTTCCGCCCAGCCCGGCACAAGTGCGAGATGTCGATATCGCCGGGATCATCGTTCGTGCCTGTACGACTTTGATTTCTGAATAGTCCGTGATTATGATCAGGTGAGGCGGCTTGTTGGCAGACGGACCATTTTCGGTTTTGAGCGGAAGCCGCCGCGCCGATACCTACCGTGTGGCCGAAGCGCGCTAACGGACGCTGCCGGTCGTCGCTACTGTAAAATGAGGTCCAAGCCATGGAACCACGAGATGCCGTATCGTCCGGACTTTCGGCCTGCCAGACATTGGATCGGGAATTCCTGCAAATGCGGGCCTGGCTGCTTCAAGTGGCTGCCAGCTGGGACCGCATTGATCGGGCGGAAGGGGACGTTGGTGACGATCCACGGTGGGGTCAGATTTGCCAGGCAGTCGCAACATTAACGGCGGATCGTTCGGATCGGGCGCGACGATTGCAAGAGATTTTTTCGCTACCGTATGATCCGCAGTGGCGAAACAAATACGGGATATGACGCCATGGACTACATCGATCCACATATTCACATGGTTTCGCGCATCACCGACGACTATGAAACGCTGGCCCGCATGGGGTGCGTCGCGGTGAGCGAGCCGGCATTTTGGGCCGGATTCGATCGGGGAAGCGTCGAAAGCTTTCGCGACTATTTTCGACAGCTGACCGGTTTCGAACGCCAGCGTGCCGCACAGTATGGCATCGCGCACTATTGTTGGCTGTGCATCAACGCCAAAGAGGCGGAGAA
>JAGQPD010000181.1:4007-4489 GCA_020426865.1 Planctomycetales bacterium | reverse complement strand
GAAGCCAGTTGTTCCCGTTGTTAAGGACCCGTCCGCAAATAAGTTACCGAACTGATATTGGTGGATTGTGGTTAGATCGTCGACAATGCGTCGATGCAAGACGCACATATAATCGACGGACTGGAACGAAAGTTTAACATGCTCGCTGGCGATCTCGACGAGCGAGGGCGACGGCGGTGGGCTGCAAGCGAGGCGCTCGAGCTTGGCTATGGTGGGATCACAGCGGTGTCGCTCGCGACCGGTTTGTCTGATCGTACCATTCGGACGGGCATCAAGGAATTGCGGTCCTGTAACCCCATGCCGAGCACCCGCCAAAGACGGACTGGCGGTGGCCGGAAGCCATTGGAGATTGACCAGCCGGACTTGATTAACGCGATCGATCGACTGGTCGAGCCCACTGAACGTGGTGACCCGCAGTCGCCACTTCGATGGACATGTAAGAGCCTGAACAACTTGCAACGAGAATTGAGGTCTCAGGGATA
>JAGQPD010000181.1:0-3926 GCA_020426865.1 Planctomycetales bacterium | reverse complement strand
CGACCACCCTGACCGCAACGCCCAGTTTGAACACATCGCCCGCCGTGTCCGTGCCTGTCGCCGGGGCGGGCGTCCCGCAGTCTCGGTTGATACCAAGAAAAAGGAAACCCTTGGAAAAAAGGCGAATGTTGGGCGCGAGTACCGGCCAAAAGGAGAGCCGCTCGAAGTCGACACGCACGATTTCCCAGACAAGGAACTTGGCAAAGCAATTCCTTATGGAGTGTATGACATGGAGACGAACGAAGCCTGGGTCTCCGTTGGCATCAGTCGCGACACGGCAGAATTTGCAGTCGAGGCGATCCGTCGTTGGTGGCATCGTTTGGGGAAGAAACGCTACAGGAAACCGAAGCGTCTTTTGATAACTGCCGACAGTGGAGGAAGCAACGGCCACCGTAATCGTTTATGGAAGTATGAACTCCAGCGTCTTGCAGACCAAACAGGAATGATCATCGAAGTTTGTCACTATCCGCCCGGAACAAGCAAATGGAACAAGATCGAACATCGCCTGTTCTGTCATATTACGCGAAACTGGCGAGGAGTTCCCTTAGAAAACCATCAAGTTGTCGTCAGCCTAGTCAGCTCGACGCGTACCGACGAAGGGCTTGAGGTTCACTGTCGCCTGGATGCAAAAGACTATCCGAAAGGAAGGAAGATTACCGACGACCAAATGAAAACTATACGAATCAAACGCAACACATTTCACGGTGACTGGAATTACGAAATCCAGCCCCGCAATCATTAACACTTCGGTAACTTATTTGCGGACGGGTCCTTAGTATTCTGCTGCTAAGCGGCATCGGAGCCGACGATTAGAAACCACATTTGGAAACCACTAGAAAGCAGCCGTCATAGAATACTCCATTTTCGTTGCCTAGCTTGCTCTGTAACCGCCGACATGACGAGGTTCAGCCGTGGTGAGGACTGGAAAGCGAATTGGTTGCGTTGCCGTAATGGCCTTGGTTTTCGCAATTCATTGGGGATCTGGGACCAACGCTTTGTCACAAACGAGTGACGGTGTGGGCAATGTTGTGATTGAATTGTTTATGCGGGAAGATTCCGAGCAGTGCCGCAGGATCGCGGCGTATCTCAAGGTACTTCAGGCATCGCGTACGGGCGTGGACGTCAAGTCCTACGACGTGATCGCCGACCGTTCGGCACTGGCCAGGTTGTGGCAATTGTCTCGTGACTATCATTACGAGAAGGCAGGTGTCCCGGCCGTTTACCTTGCTGACAATTTGCTCATGGGGTTCCATCGCGAGACGCCAGAGCGGATAGAGAGCTTGTTACGAATTCGCGCGTACGTTCGACCTGGTTGTCGACACTGTGCTGACGCCAAACGCTTTCTCGATCAGTTGGCGACGCGCTGGCCGGCGTTACGGATCGAATACCACGACGTGGTCAATGATCCAGCGGCACGAAGCGAAGCGTTGCAGTTGGCACGCAAGCATCACGCTCGCGCCGTATCATTTCCGTGCATTGAAGTCGCAGGGCGTTTGATCATTGGCTATCAGGGAGACGAAATAACCGGGCGCCAGCTGGAATCGTATTTCTTGCCGGCCGGTCCCGATTCCCATCTACCGTCTCCTCAATCAACGCGTTTGTCACCGGAATCAGGAGCGAACATGAGGCATGCGGATGCGGCAGACGATGCCGCCCTTCACGTGTGCCGAGCGTCGACCACCCGAGCCAGTATGTTTGCGTGGCCCGTGTTGTTGATCGGGCAAGAGGAGACCGGGTCGACGGTGACGGTACGGCCTGCGCTGTCCGATGTAACTGACGATGCGATTCCGGATGATCCGCTACTGGATGATCCGCTACCCGACGAACTGTTTCCGGAGGAGGTGGTTGGTGACGTGGTGCCGGCGGGTGACGTGATCGACAAGTCGGCATCGTCCGAACATGATCGGCAAACGGACGAGATAGACCTGCCGGTCCTGGGGCGCGTGCGGCTGGCAGAATGGGGGATGCCGGCATTCACGTTCGCGGTAGGACTGGTCGATGGATTCAATCCCTGTGCGATGTGGGTCCTGGTCTTCTTGTTGTCGGTGTTAGTCAGCATCCGTGACCGTCGCAAGATTCTGTTGATTGCGGGGACATTTGTAACGATCAGTGGCCTTGCCTACTTTGCCTTTATGGCCGCTTGGTTCAACGTGTTCGAATGGATTGGGCTATTGCGACCGGTGCAAATTGGCCTTGCGTTGGCTGCCATCGCCGTGGGGACGATTAATGTCAAAGACTTCTTTGCGTTCCGTCAAGGCGTAACGCTATCAATTCCCGAGTCGGCGAAGCCGGCGATATATCGTCGAGTGCGCAGGATTGTCACAGCCAAGAGTTTATGGTTGGCGTTGGGGGGTGCGATTGCGCTGGCGATTGTTGTGAATTTTATCGAATTACTATGTACGGCGGGATTGCCAGCGCTCTATACCGAAATCCTTGCCGTGCAGCAGTATCCGGCCTGGCTGGACTACCTTTATCTTGGTCTGTACATCGTGGCTTACATGTTGGATGACACATTGCTTGTTGCCAGTGTTGTCGTCGCGCTATCGAAACGCAAACTACAGGAATCGCACGGCAGGTGGTTGAAGTTGCTCAGCGGTACCGTCATCCTGGCACTCGGCCTGCTCATGCTGGTCCGCCCGGAATGGCTTACGTAGCTGCTCGCAGCGCTACAGAAAAGCCCAAAAAAACTTAGACGCGCCAAAAAAACTTGGACGCGCTACCGAACTGGGCAATTTGGCTGAATTGCGTAGACCAGCTACGACCGGCGTCGGCGGGATTGCGAGTTTGCGAAGTCAACTACGTCGAGACGAGTCGAGCAACGAGATTGGCTTTTCGGTTGCCTTTTTCTCGTGCGGCGAGCGTTTTCTCGCAGCCATCAACTTTGCCGTACAGGCAGTGATCAAGTGGTAAATCACAAAACGCCCGTTTTTTTTGACTGGCAGTTGTCAAGATGACAACAATCAGCGATAAGTAGGGGATAATTATTCGTCGACTTATCGCCGGGACGTCGGGTAATAATCAAGTTATCCGCTCGATACGTATGACTTCGTTTGTTGCGGCCAAACCGCTACAATGTGCGGATGGAAACCGTATACCTTGAAACAACTGTTGTCGGCACGATTGCCTCGCGTGATCACCCTGACCCAATCATGCTGGCTCGCCAACTGTCCACTCGCCAATGGTGGTCAGACGCTGGCTCGCGGTTTGACCTCAGAATTTCCGATCTCGTGATCGCTGAATGCAGCGCTGGCGATCCAACCGCTGCCTCCGAACGGCTTCAGGTCGTCGCTGGTATTGACATACTCGCTCCAACGGACGATGCGGAATCGTTGGCCGAGGCATTGATGGCCGGGAAAGCTGTTCCGGAATCGGAACCGCGCGATGCGGCTCACATTGCCCTGGCAGCTGTACATGGCATGAACTATTTGGTCACGTGGAACTTTAAGCATATACTTAATCCACACCTGCAACGGCGGATCAACGAAATCTGTCGCGAATCCGGATTTATTCCGCCGACGATTTGTACGCCCGAACAATTACTCGAATCATACGATGACATCTAACCCGATTGAAGAAATCAAACAGATTCGGCACCAACTTGGTGCTGATGCTGACTTCGACATTCATCGAATCTTTGCGGAACTTCGATCTACACAGGCTGCATCGGGCCGTTCATACGTTCACGGAACTCCACGGCGAATCGCGGATAACAATGCGTTGCACCGGAGCCGCGAAGCCGAGCGGTCTGAAGTGGAGGATCTTTCGTCGCGGCCCGGTGAACGCTGACGTTGCCAAAGTGCCACGGCTGTCCCCAGCCGTATCGCGGCAACGTCGCATCGCGCGCGGCTCGGCCGAGGCTCGATAGATCGGTTGTCGATCCACTGCCGAGCGAGACCGAGTCCGAGTACCGCGATGCTGAGTACGAG
>JAGQPD010000180.1 GCA_020426865.1 Planctomycetales bacterium | reverse complement strand
GCGGCGTATTACGCAACAACTGGATTCATGTTGGGTATTTTTGGGGCCGCTGCCAGTCTGTTGTTCAACGTAGTGGGGTCGGCATGGGTGAATCAGAGCCCATTGAAGCTGATTCAGATCTACTTGACGTTTCCGTTAGGCGAAGATGCCCTTAAGGCGGAAATGGCGTCGGGGGTGGCGTTGGCGGTAGGTTGTTGTTTGTATCTGGGGACCGGCATGTTGCTGGGGGTTCCAGTTTATTTGGCGTTGACGAAACTTGTGGGCGAGTCGGCGGATCTCACAAAACGGTTGGTCGTCGCTACCGTGCTTGGCATCGCCATTTGGTTGATCAACTTCTACGGGATTCTATCCTGGCTGCAGCCCATGCTGTTTGGTGGGAATTGGATTGTCCAGTTGGTTCCGTGGTGGGTTGCCTGTGTCACGCATTTGGTATTCACCTGGACGATGGCAATCGTCTACCCACTTGGCTTGTACCGGCATTATGAAAGTCCGCAGTCGGCGTCCTCGTAGTACGACGGTCTCAGCGGCGGTTTTGTTGAATAGAATTTGAGACTGGTTTATCGCGTTTCAGGAGACTCCATGATCACCTCAGCTGGCTTGGTCGATCATTCCGATCATGAAAAACTCGTCATCTCACAATTGGTGCGTTGGCATTTCTTGGCGGCGTTGTTGTTTCTGACGATCTCGATGCTGGCAGGCATCTTGATGGCGTTGCAGTTGGTCCATTGGAACCCGCTGAATGGTATTGAGTTGTTGGCCGCCGGTCGCTGGCGCATGATTCATACCAACGCCGTTGCTTACGGGTTTCTGGCCAACGCATTTCTCGGGGCACTGCATTGGTCGGTACCACGGTTGACGTTGCGGCCGGTGGCAAGCAAGCTGGTGTCGTACTTTATTTTCTACGCCTGGCAGGCCGTGGTGCTGGCGACCGCAGTTGGAATCATTGTCGGTCCGTCGTTCCAGACGGCCGGTTGGGTGGCGGACCTTAGTCGGCAATGGGGGATCGCCTTTTCACTCGGCGCCCAGGGCTTGGAGTGGGGAGAGACACCGTTCTGGGTCGACCCCATCGCCCTGGTGGGTTTGGCCCTGGTCGCCTACAACTTCATGATCCCGATTTCCAAATCCAATACGCCGATGTACGTGACCCTATGGTACTTCATCGCGGCGTTTGTCTGGACGTTTCTAACGTATGCGATGGGCAATCTACTGCCAGAATACACCGTTAGTGGCGCCAATGCTGGTGCGATTGGCGGTTTGTTCATTCACGATTTGGTGGGATTGTTTGTCACGCCGCTTGGTTGGGGATTGATGTATTATTTCGTGCCGATCTTGCTGAAGAAGCCGATTTGGAGCCACGGATTGTCGCTCGTCGGCTTCTGGGGACTGGCGTTCTTCTATCCGCTCAACGGTATTCACCATTTCCTGTATACGCCGATCCCCATGTTCCTGCAGTATGGTGCCGTCGTCGCCACGGTGGCTGTGGAACTGGTCGTGACGACCGTGATCGTCAATTTTGTCGGGACCTTGTGGGGCGAAGGGAAGACCTTCGTCACGAACTTGCCGATTCGCTACTTTTACACCGGCATGATCATGTACTTCATTACCTGTACGCAATGTGCGATGCAAGTTACGTTGACGTTTCAAAAGCTGATTCACTTTACCGATTGGGTCGTCGGACACGCACACTTGGTGATGTTCGGCGTCTTTTCGTTATGGATCTTCGGAATGATGACCTATCTGTTTCCGCGAGTATTACAGCGTCAATGGTATAGCAGTAATCTGGCGGAATGGCACTATTGGTTGTCGACCATTGGCGTCGGCATCATGGCACTCGACTTGATCCTGGGTGGCCTGTTCCAAGGATATTACTGGGCGTCGTTGCAACCATGGGACGTGTCGGTCAATGGTTCGCAACCGTTTTGGATCACTCGCGTGTTTGCCGGCCTGATGATGTTTGGTGGGTTATTGTGCTTTTTGTACAACCTATGGATGACGTATCGCAGCCCAGTGACCGCTCCCGTTCCGGTCGAGCAACCGGTGGCGAAGGCGGCGACGTAGGATCGGTCAGGACGGACTTGTTTCGTGGGCCGAGTTTTGATCGGGCGGACGTTTTTTGCAGTTGAGAAACTAAACGATGTTTGAAAGTAAATCCGGTATTCTGTGGGTAGGCGGTCTGGGGTTCTTTGCCTTTGCATTTCTCTCCAATGGGTTGCTCCCCATGCTGATGGTGACCGAACCGGAAAAGACCGCCGAACAGATGGTCAATAGCAATGTCATGTATCAATTTGAGGAATTGAGCCGCCGGTATCCGGAAAGCTTTGCCGAACACGTCGGCGAGCCGACCGAACAGCGGTGCGCAGACATGTTGCGGTTGGGGCGGCAGATCTACATCGGCGAAGGGTGTTGGCATTGTCACAGCCAGTTCGTACGCCCAGTATCGAACGAGTCTCAGCGATGGGGGAAGGTTGCTTTTCCCGAAGAGTTTCACAACGAGCTACAGCGGCCGGTGATGTTCGGTACGCGCCGAGTTGGTCCGGACCTGAGTCGAGAGGGTGGACGGCGTGGAAACGACTGGCAGGCGGTGCATCTCTTCAAGCCAAAGATGGTTTCCTCGGATTCGGTGATGCCAGAGTACCCATGGTTCTTCGATGGTTCGCCCGATAAGCCCAATCTGCGAGGGTTTGCCGTGATCACGTACATCCAGTGGCTGGGTTCCTGGCTAGAAAGTTATCCCTACTACGAAGAATTGGATGAACTACAGCAGGCGGAGGACTATTAATATGGCTGATAATATGGCTGCCAAAACAACGGAATCACGCCGACACATCCGGATTCGCAATACCATTGTGACCTTCATGATGCTGTTGATCATCCCTTTCAGCTTATGGGGGTTTGGCAGCAAGTTTTTAGAGTTTGTCCACGTATTTCGTGGCGAATCGGACGGTTCGTTCGCGGTCGCCCCGATCGTGAATTACATTCTGGCCAGCTGCGGTTTCTTTCTGATGTTCGTATGGGCGATCATGAACGGGATGTTTCATGACATCGAAGGCCCAAAGTATTCGATGCTGGAAATTGAAGATCAACTCGACCATCCGGTCCAGTCAAAATACGCGATTGGCGGCCGCATAACCGCTCTTAAGGGACGACAATGATCATACGCGAAATCGAAGATGCATCGACGTTGCCGGACGTAGAACACACCTCGGCCGAAACGGAACACACCCAGCACAACTATGTGGGCAATGTCATTCCCTGGTTTGTACGATTCATTTGGATTGGCTTTTGGGCTTACGCGGTGTATTATGCCATCGTGTATATTTTTCCCGCCATTCAAACTGAGATATTCCGTGTCAAGCCATGAATCCGGTGTTGCCCACGTCGGCCTCCTGTGCGTATTGCGGGTTGCCGATTCCGACGTATGGGCATAGCAGCCAACTCCCGGAAGCTGATGGACCGTTTTATTGTTGTTTCGGATGCCGATTCGCCGCCAGCGTCGCCTCGCGACCCCTCCG
>JAGQPD010000008.1 GCA_020426865.1 Planctomycetales bacterium | reverse complement strand
ATCTTAATTTCCTGAACGGAACCATTTGCGTCGCTATTCATCGCGATCTCGGTCGCTCGCATGCCCTCCCATTCGGCATGGTTGCCCCACAACGCATCGACATGGGCTTCCTTAAAGGTCCCGAACGTAGAACCGAAATTGCCGCCAGGTTGCGAGCAGTCGTCAAGTACGTCGCCGGCATCCTGACCGCAGGCGAATGAGCCCTGGTAGACATTGTACGCAATTTGATAGCCATCGACGGTATCGAAAACCGCTGACGGATCAGGATTCGTCGGATAGTCGCCATCGGCATTGGGATCGATATACAGTATCATCGAATACGTATTAAAGTCCATCGCCTCGATGAACCCTACCGGCGGTGGCGATGCCCATGCGCCGAGATTGGTGGTTACTAACATGTACAGTGCGGTGTCGTCCCACATCACCTGCATCTTCGAGCCAAACGGGTCAGCGTCACCCGGTGTTTCCAACAAGTACCAATTCGAACCGGGGTTGGCGCCATCCCATTCGCCGGCGCCCACCGTTCCGTCAATCGTCGGCGCCGCCGACGTGAATTTCGCCTCGTACGTCGAGATCGCCGGCTGGGCCAACGCCAATGACTGGCACCAAGCCGCGATTACAATTGCCGCTATCGCGACGACACCTACACGACACTTCATGGATGTTACTCCTATGGGTGAAATAACAGAACCTACAACGACGAACCGCTCGAAAAGACCCGTGCCTGCGCTCAACGTGAAGACACAGTGAGTCGCGCATATGCCAGAAGAAAGCACGCGCTCGACTGGCCGAATGTAACAGCCGGGTCGTCCCTGGTCAATTGTCAATTTGAAAGTAATCAATCTATTAACCACCTCTATGGTTTTTGGGGGAGAATTGCAAAAAATATTTGACAACAATGAAAAGTTGGCGTGTCGCCGCGTGTGATTTACGATTGGTGGAGTCGGCGGGGGGCGGTACGGGAATGGGTCGGCGGGCTATGAGGCTAGGAGGAATGGGGCTAGACGGTAGGATGGCTCGCCCTGGTAGATTTCGTAGAGACGATGGGTGGATGGGGATGAGCAGAGCAATTCGCATGAACGACCGAGACCGGTTTGGGCTGGGGATGGGACGTGATCGGGATCCACGGCAATCACGATGGCTCGCCACGTTACGGCGGCTTGCGGTCTTGCTTCCGGTGGCAATTCACATTTGGGGGTGTGGTTTTCACGCCGATGAACCATCGGATTGGACTCGCAATACCGATACGATGCCTGTGATTTCCCGGTTAAGCGGCGAACGTGTCGCATTGAATACAAAGGACTTGGAATCGAAGCGGGGTTGGGTATGTATCTTTATTGCCCCGGACTGTCCCATCTCCAATCGTTATGTACCGGAATACCACCGGCTGGCAGAATTGTGTCGCGAAAACGGACTGAGGCTGCTGTTGGTTTATCCGAGCAATTTCACTGATACCGAGCGGTTGGCGGAGCATTGCTCAACGTTTGAACTGATTGATGAAGTTTACTGGGACGAGATGGGCACATTGGTATCATTTAGCGGAGCCTCGATCACGCCGCAGGCGGTGGTCATTGTGCGCGAGCCGCAGCCGCGAGTCGTGTATCGTGGCCGGATCGACAACTGGTATGAGGACTTTGGAAAGTACCGGCCTGCTGCCACGGAACACGACGTGCGGCAGGTAATTACGGCGATCGGTGCGGGAGCGGCCGTGGAGTTTCGCGAGACAGCGGCTGTCGGATGTCCGATACCTCTGCCGCATCCTGTCCGATAGTCAGTTGCTCCAATGTTGGATTCAAACACCTCACAGAACGTGGGCATTTGGCATGCTTGACACGCGAAAACCCGCTGAAGTCATCTGGCGATGGCATGGCGGCGCACGGTACCCGTTGGTGTCCGTATTTCGGTCATTGGCATTTCTTGTCGTGACCATGGCACCAATCGGCTGGCTTGGTGGGTGCCACACCAATGGCAGGGAGGGCGATGGCCAGCAGACCGGCGGCACATCGGTCAATAACTCAATCACAGCTTCGGCATCTGGTGACGAGGACAATCAGCAGGCGTCCATCACGTTTTCCGATCACATCGCACCCATTGTGCATGGTCAGTGCAGTGCGTGCCATCGCGAAGGGGGCGTAGGACCCTTTGCTTTGGTGAGCTATCAGGACGTATCGGCGCGCATCAGCCAGATTGTCAGTGTCGTCGGTCGCGGTTTCATGCCGCCGTGGTTGCCGGAGGCGCAGACGTTTTCCTTTCGCGACGAACGGCGGTTGACGACGGCCCAGCGGGAGATGTTTCGCGTCTGGATGGACCAGGGTTGTCCGCGGGGAGACGGCGAGGTAGCGCCGCCGGAGTTTACTTCGACCTGGCATTTGGGGGAACCGGACTTGGAGCTATCGATTTCGGAGCCCTATGAGTTGTATGCTGAGGGGGCCGAGGTTTATCGCAATTTCGTCCTTCCCGTTCCGCTCGATCGTGGCCAATACGTATCGGCTTATGAGTTCCGGCCCGAACCGGTCTCGGTCGTCCATCACTTGGCGATGCAAATCGACTCGACGGGGCAATCGCGACTGTTGGACGCGGAAGACGAGGCGTCTGGTTTTCCGGGGATGGAGCAGGGGCGGCTCACATTTGGCGGCTATGCCCAGGACGAGGGGGGCCAGATTCTCGGTTGGACGCCCGGCAAGGTACCCAGTCGCAGGTCCGACTTGGCGTGGCTGTTGAGGCCAGGTAGTGATCTGGTGCTGCAGCTCCATTTGCAGCCCAATGGGAAACGGGAACAGGTACGGGGTAAGTTAGCTCTCTATTTTTCCGATCATCCGCCGCCGCGGCCAACCTATCGGCTTTATTTGAGCGTTCGCGACATCGATATTCCGGCCGGAGCGGCAGACCATCGGATTACGTTGAGCTATCAAGTGCCGGTGGATGTCGACGTGCACAATGTATATCCACATGCCCATTACATCTGCAAGCAAATGACGGTTACAGCCGCTCCTCCCACTGGTGAAACGTTGCAGTTGCTATCGATCCGGGATTGGGATTTCAATTGGCAGGATGATTATACCTTTGCTGAACCGGTGCGGCTGCCGGCCGGAACGACCATTCACATGGACTATCGCTATGACAACTCGGCCGGCAATATCCGTAATCCACATGTTCCGCCTCAGCGGATCACTTATGGTGAACGCACGGTGGATGAAATGGGTGACATTGCCTTGCTAGTGTCGCCGGCGGTTGCCAGCGACCTGGCACAGTTGCAGTCCCATTACTTTGATGCTCAAATGCAACGCCGGTTGACGATGTACATGCAACGGCTGGAAGCGGCCCCAAACGATTTTCAATTATTGGAGTCGATTGGAGAGCTACACTATCTGCGTCACGACTACGAGCAGGCCGTCAACTTCTTGCAGCGGGCCGTCGAGTTGCGGGCAGAGTCGACAACGGCAGCCATCAAGCTGGCGTTGTCATGGCGAGGGATGGGCGACGATGAAAGCGCACTGCAGTTGCTAGAAAAGCTTGGGGCGGCGACCGGCGATGACCCTGCGGTCCAGTTGTACTTGGCCCAACAATTGTTCCGTGCCCAGCGGCTGGCAGATGCACGTCAGGCGTTCACGAAAGTGGTGACTCACACACCGACCCATTTTGAGGCGACCGCCGGTTTGGCTCGAATCGCAATGGCCGAAAGTCAAAGAGGTGACGCGTTGAAGTGGGCCAAGCGAGCGGTGGAGCTGCGTCCGGAGATGGCCGCTGCCTGGGAATTGCTCGGGGCTGCTCAGGTACAATTTGGCTATTTCGCGGCAGCAGAGCAAGCCTTACAACGTGCATTGACGATCGATCCCAAACTGGCGGAGCCGCATGTTCAATGGGGAAATGCCTTGTTGGCACAGCGCAAGCTGCTGCCGGCTCGCGAGCATTTTCTTGCCGCAACGCGATTGAGCGAAGGCGACCCAATCGCTTGGGGGCGACTTGGTGTTGTGGAAGCGATCCAGCACAACTGGCCCCAGGCCGAAGACGCGTTTCGGCATGCGATTGCTTTGGCGCCCGAGGATGGCGAATCATGGAGTAACCTTGGGCGAGCATACACGCAACAAGGACGTTGGAAGGACGCACTCGAGAGCTATCAGCGCGCCGTCGCTCTGCCAAAAGTTGCCGCTCCCACCGCACAACAATACGCCTGGCTACTGGCGACCGTTCCAGACCAGGCGATTCGGAATCCGCAGTTGGCTTTGAAATGGGCAGGATATGCCGATCGGCAAACACGCGGCAGTTCTTTTCTGGTACTGGACACGCTTGCCGTAGCTCAGGCTGCGGCAGGTGACTTCGAACTTGCCGTGACGACCGCGAACCAGTCCAAGAATCTCGCCCAACGCGCTGGCAATTTGGAGTTTGTGCGACAGATTTCACGTAGAATAGCGCTCTTTGAAAACCATCGACCCTATCTCCTGGGCAGCCCGAACGCCGAATCCCCATGAACCGTACCCATTCGCTGCGATACCGATTCGACGTTGCGCTAAGGATCGCTGTTTCCAGTGTCATCTTGTTAGTTGGATGCACCCGACACAAAGCGCTGCCCGGCGACGTCGTCGATTCCGAGAAGACACCTCCCGCGTCGGTCCCTACCGACTTACGTGACAAAGCAACTGTCCCTGTCGAGCACGCCGCATCGAAGCAGGAATCATTGCCGGCGGATCTGAGCTGTGCTTGTGCCGATGTTGACGCAGCCGTTGATGATCCGCGGCAGGACGGCTGGCAAACGGAGGTGTTCAGTCAGCATGCAGTGAATCAGCTGAATCGGTTGCTGCAACTGTCGATAAATGACGCGGTACCGTCGGTGGATCAATTGGCGTCCCTGACGGTGCCAAACGTAAAAACGTTCCAGTTGGCCCCGGCCGAGAAACGCGAGGTTTGCCGCTCGCCGTCGCTAGTGATCTATCGCTGGGAGGAAAAGGATCGCATATCGCAGTCAGGCGGCTCCCTGCAGGGGCTCTCGGGAATATCGCCGCGAGAGGCGACTGACACATTTTCTGACACAGCAACTGGCAGGGGAGAACTGCTGGAGAGCCTGAGTGGTCTGCATGCGATGTTGAGGGCATTTTCCACGAAACAACAGAAGGTCAAGGTCGTTCGCGTTGAAATCGAGCCGACAACAAACCGGGCATGGACGACTGTTCTGTGGCAAGCCTATGGAAAGTCAACAAATGGAGCGTTGCAACTGAATGTGTCGTTATTATGCGCATGGGACACATCCAATTCGGCGCAGCCGCAGCTTTCGGCGCTGTCGACCGTACGTTACGAAGAAGTGCATTCGTCGGCGCCAGCTGGTGTGTGGTTTCGCGAGTATACACCGGCGGTGTTGAAGGGCGTTGCGGCCTATACCGAGCAACTATCGTACTCCGCCGACTATTGGGCTCAGCGGATCGAAAAACGTCTGGGGACCAATTTGATGGGTTACCATGGTGTCACGGTGGGGGATGTCAACGGGGATTTGTTGGACGATGTCTATCTCTGCCAACCGGGCGGCACTCCGAACATTCTGTTGATCCAACAGCCGGATGGTACCGTACGAGACGCATCGGCCAGCTACGGCGTCGACTTATTGGATGCGTGCCGTTGTGCCTTACTGCTGGATATCGACAACGACGACGACCAGGATCTGGTGATCTCGTCGATCACCGGGACGTTGTTTTATGAAAACGACGGGCAGGGGCATTTTGAGTTTCGCCAACGTATTCGCGGCGGACGCCTGGCGTACACGATGACGGCGGCGGACTACGACGGAGACCACGACATTGATGTGTACGTGTGCCTGTACCATGCCCCGCCGGAGGCCGAGATTGGTAATCCGGTTCCTTATCACGATGCCAACAACGGTTCGCCGAATGTCTTGATCGCCAATGATGGCCAGTGGACGTTCCATGATGCCACTACCGAGACCGGGTTGGATCAGAATAATCATCGGTGGTCGTATGCCGCAAGTTGGGACGATTACGATGATGATGGCGATCCGGATTTGTATGTGGCCAACGATTTTGGTCGCAACAACCTTTATGAAAATGACGGAGGCCACTTCGTCGACGTGGCAGCGCGGGCTGGCGTGGAAGATATCGCGTCGGGGATGTCGGTCAGTTGGGGTGATTACAATCGAGACGGACGGATGGATCTTTATGTGAGCAACATGTTTTCCGCGGCGGGAGGCAGAGTGACGTATCAGCGGCAATTCAATTCGACCGCCGCCGGTGCGACTCGCAACTACCTGCAACGCTTGGCTCGCGGCAATTCGCTGTTCGAAAATCGAGGGGACGGAACGTTTGAAGATGTGACACAATCGATGCACGTCGAGATGGGCCGGTGGGCATGGAGTTCCAACTTCTGCGATCTCAACAACCGTGGCTGGGAAGATCTGGTCGTCGCGAACGGAAACTACACCGGCGAAGATACCGGCGACTTGTGAAGCTTTTATTGGCGACAGGTCGTGTCGC
>JAGQPD010000007.1 GCA_020426865.1 Planctomycetales bacterium | reverse complement strand
CCTGATTCTTTGCCCGAGTCGCCGCATGGACGCCCATCGCCGCATCGCGCATCTGTTCTGAAATCTTGGTCCATTCCGCCTTGCCCTCGTCGTCGGAACAATACGTGTCATCGTTCTTGGTCACTTCGGCGATCGCTGCCAACGTCAAAGCCGTACCGGCGATTTCATCCAGGCTTCGGTCAAAACGGCGTCCGGTTACCCCCCGACGCATCCGGCCGTTGACAATTGGCACTTGCTTCATCAACACCGCAATGTCGGCACGGACGTCATCGGCGTCGGACTCGGTCACTTCCTGAATCGCTTTCTCCAACTGGGTCAATGCCGCTTGTGCTCCAGCGTAGTCGCCGCTCTTGCTGGCCAACTCGCCGGCCGCCGCGATCACTGCCGGATGATGCTTCTTCCAATCGCCACCGTCGTCGCGACCGGCCAGGACTTGACTCAATACCATCAAAGTACTGGCGTCCTTCTCGACACCTTCTTGCTGAGCTTTCCCGTATTTCGCCTCATCCTTCAAGCTGTCTCGAACATTTTCCAGATAGCCGTCGAATTGCCCCTTCAATTCTCCTGCCGGGACGTCGGCCAGCGACTGCCCACGACTGATGGACTGTGAGACGACGATCAACGATATCGCTGATAAACAAATCAACATCGGATGTACTACGTTCCGGTTTGCGTGGCGGACTGTGTTGCAGATTGTGTTGCAGATTGTCTTACGGACCATGGCGGAATTCCTCCCTTCAGTGGTGTTGATGTTACCCGAACATACCATAGTCGAAGCCGGTCGTTCTGGCTATGATGGTTAGGCGAACCGTTGACACGGTGGGAGCGCCCGCCCTAGAATCCTTGCTGTTTTTTTACGATCCTCTTGTCGAGTGAGTCGACATGGCAAAGGCCACTTATAAGAGCGCCGGCGTTGACCTGGAGCAATATCGCGACGCGATGCAGCGTCTCCCCGCTCTCTTGCACCGAACGTACTCGCCACGCGTGATCCGAAGCGACGGAGGGTTTGCCGGCCTGTTTCGCCTGGACTTTGCCAGCCGGCTGTTTGCCCGCCAATACCGCGATCCGGTGCTGGTCTCGTGTACCGATGGTGTCGGTACGAAATTGAAACTGGCAAATCTCACTGGCATCCACCACACGGTTGGAATCGATCTGGTGGCGATGAGCGTCAACGACTTGATTTGTACCGGAGCGGAACCGCTGTTCTTTCTGGATTACATCGCGATGAGCCACGACGACCCTCCGTTGTTGGAGGACGTGGTACGCGGGATCAGCCAAGGATGCATCGAAGCTGATTGCGCGCTGCTTGGAGGCGAAACGGCGATCATGCCCGACTTGTATGCCCGAGGGGATTACGATCTGGCTGGCTTTTGTGTCGGTGTCGTGGAACGCGATCATCTTATCGACGGTTCGGCAATCGCACCCGGCGATGTGCTGCTCGGCGTTGCCTCGTCCGGTCTGCACTCCAATGGTTTCAGTCTGGCGCGCAAGATCGTGTTCGATATCGCGAACTTGCAAGTTGGTGACATGATCGAGCCGTTGCAGACAACTGTGGGCGATGCCCTGCTCCACCCCACTCGCATCTATGTCTCGCAATTGCGAAAAGTCTTGGGGCACTACAAAGTCAAGAACGTCGTGCATGGAATTGCTCATATTACCGGCGGCGGGTTACTGGAAAACGTCGGCCGAATTCTTCCCAAAAATGTCGACGCCCTGTTTGCTCGCGGATCGTGGGAGATCCCGCCGGTCTTCCCCTGGCTCCAGCAGCTCGGCGAGGTCGACGAGGACGAAATGTTTTCGGTATTCAATATGGGAGTCGGCTTGGTCTTGGTGGTGAGTCATTTCTACGCTTCGAACATCCAGCAGATGTTCAATGACCGTGGATACGCTACCACCGTGATCGGTACCGTTACGGAAGGGACGGGGGAGAGTCGTTGGCAGTAACCTCGATCGACTGTCCTTCCGGCGGACCGAGCGCGAAGATGTCATTGACTTGCAGCAGCTCCCCCACGTCGACTGCTCCTTGCCACTGGGCGTCGAGTATGCCCAAATACTGTGTTAGCGTGGCGGCCAGCGTTTGCTGCGCCACGATGATGTCGTTGTAGCTGATGCCGGTCGGATCGGTGTGGTAACGCTGGTAGACACCACGGTAGGCCCGCACCTGATCCCGCAATGCGTCGTTGCGAAAACTTGTCGCCAACTGCCGATTCGCCTCGTATCGCGCAAACGCCGGTGCCAGTCTGGCTAGCAAGTGATTTTCCGTTTCTGTGACACGTCGGCATGCTTCCGCCATGTCGGCCCGCTTGGCAATCCGGTTTCCCTGATTGCGATCAAACAATGGAATCTCTCCTCCCACCATCAAGTTGTAAGTCATCGTGCCGGGAGTAAATGTGTAATCACGCTGCAATACAACCCCCACGTCAATGTTGGGGATCGGCGTGCGATCGGCAAGTTCTACCAGCGTTCGTTCTTTGCAGATTGTATTTCGAGCGATTTTGACATCGGTATGGGTCGACAACAGATGCGTCGCCGCGTATTCATAGTCGATCTCCGGAACCGGGCACTCGATATTCCCCTCCAGCGGTGCCGCCGCCATCGATGGGACCCCTGTTGCGGCCGCCAATGCCCGCCATGCGGCGACGGATTCCTGTTGAGCTTGAATGATCGAAGCCCGTGCTTGTGTCGTGAGAACTCGCAGTTGCAACGGTTCATACGCCGCTGCTTCGCCCGCTTTAACCAATTCAATCTGAGCCGCGTAGGCACGCTGCGATAACTCTGACAGGGCTTCGGCTAACTGCAACCGTTGGCGTGCCGTCAAGGCATGAAAGTACTGGCGACGCACCTCCGATACGACGGTATACCAGGTTCGTTGCAGTTCCAAACAGGCATTCGCGTGGTCCCAAGCGGCAGCCTGCGCCGCTAATCCCAATTTTTGCGCGGTGACAATCGTCTGTTGGATGTATCCCCCATGGTACCCGTCCGTGAACGCCGTACGCACTGTATCCGCCTGATATCCCATCTGAGGATTGGGCGGCAGTCCTGCTTGAATCATCCTCCCACGTGCTCCCTCGACCGCCGCCGCCGCCGCGCGAAGGGATGGGTGATGCTCTCGCGCAAGCTGCTGCAACTGGTCCAATCCCATGGCGCCGAGTGCCTCGTCCGGAGCCGCTGCCGGGACGTACGGTGCGCCCGTGATCATCGGATAAAGCTCGGCGAAGATCTCCGCACGCTGCGACTCTGCCAGTTCCTTGTCAGTGGCTCGAGGGACCTTCAGCGGTGGCGTGTCCGCACCCGGCAGTATCGGGGATAGCTGAAACGGATTGGCCGACTCGGTAGTATCCTCAGGCTCACGGTAAGCTGTCGGCTGCACCAACGCGTCGCGTCGTTGTTCCGCCGCGGGTGAGCTGTCGGATACCGGCACACTGTCAGCTGCCCCCGGACTGGCAGATTGCGACCAGTAATAGGGTGCCGCCATGTCGGCGACCTGGGGCACACACCGCAACGCGCGAGTTGGGCACCAACTCGGTGTTCGGCACGCCGGGACGGCAAGGAAACTGGCCATCAACGTCATTTGGCCAAGCGGAATGAGAAATGTGCGAAGTCGGGAAAACATGCGGGCGGTTCCGGAAGATTGAGAGAAGTGTAGCAACCGCGATTACCGTCGCGGCCACTTCCTTCGCATCGACAGTTCCAGCTGCTACGGTGAGATTCTAAGGCTCAGCCGCTATGCCCGGTAAATACAGCATGACCGGAACAGGGCGCATCGATGACCCATTCTCGATGACCCATTCAGAAACCTATTGGGCGCTGTGCGAGCGGCGATAGCAAGGCAAGCACAGTCTCACCGCGAATCCGTCCGGTCCCGTTCAGCTCGTGCCTCAGCGATGTGTTCCGCAATCCAGCGGCCCGTGATGAGCGATCGCCAGAATTCCTGTACCGCCCTTCGATAGGCGGTGATGATGCCGCCCCACACACTGCCGGTCACCAGATAGTTGTTCGATACCCCCACCGTTTCGTTGACATCAGTTCCCTGGTACCATGTGCCAAACATATGGTCCCAAATCGGCAAGAGATTACCAAAATTGCAGTCCCAATGCTGGCGCTCCGGCGAATGGTGAATTCGGTGACCTACCGGCGAGTACACCAGCCATTGCCCTGCCCAACCAAAGTCCCAACGAACCATGGAATGCTGGAACAACTCCAACACTTGACGGGCAGCGGCCACATACACGAACGATTCCACCGTTGCCCCCAGCAGTGCTAGCGGCACCGATTGGCAAACCAACAACGATGCTTTTTCCACAAAATGAACACGCCCTCCTGTCAACATATTCAGCTCCGTCGCCGCGTGATGGTACTTGTGCAGCTCCCAAAAAACCTTGAAGGTGTGCATCGCTCGGTGATGCCAATAGTGCACAAAGTCACTGACGACGGACCAAACTAGATAGCTGACGATCGGCAGTTGTAGCGATGCGAGCCACTCGGTACGGAGGAAGTGATGCACCGCGCCGGGGAGCAATCGCGCCGTGCCGAACGTGAAGAATATCAATACGACTCCCACGAATCCGGACGCATTGATCAGTGCGACAACCAGATCGTGCCGTGCTGACAACGACGGACGCAAAAGACGCCGCAAGGAGCAGTTGTGCCATCCGAGAACGCTCGCCTCGACAGTCAAGCAGAGGAGCAGGACTGCGAGGTAACGAGTCAATCTGCCGAAATCGTATTCAATGAACGAGAGCCATTGCGCGTGCCAGATGCGCTTCAGTGCCATTGGGCAAAAGTAGGCGAGTAGGAGGAAGGTGGTGATGTTTCCCAGCAGCATTACGATCACCAACCACGCGTTACGCCGCTGCAGCATCATCGTGTTAGATTCCTAAAGAGTCCGCTAGCAGAGACGGCAGGTGCCCAACTCGCAACCTGACACCGTTTGTATCGGCAATGTGACGATTGGACAAGACGACTTCACGACGGAGAACGATCGCCTTACTGTTCCGCGTCTGCCACACTGCCTGGTACAATCGGAGTAAATTCGATACCATCGTGACATCTTCATTCCACTGCTAATGGACGCGTTGGCAAAGTGAATCGCATGTGTTCGAAACGGCGAGGAGCGGGAGCCCGACGATGTTTCATTATTCGCTGCGTTCGTCGACATGTACGAACATCACACAGTTGCTGATGGCATGTCACCTACTATTCGCCGCGGTTTGTAGGCTCCGCTGGATGCTAGCATCTGTGTCACGCTAGCACATTCGATCTTGACGGTTGCTGGGATGCGATCTACTTTACCATCTTGGAGCTTCCAGTTCTGTCACGTGTGTCGTATTCATGGGAACATTCGATTGCTATTTATTGCGCCAATACCTGCGGGTGTTCCTGGCCAGTTTCATTAGTTTGCTGGGGCTGTTTGTCGTCGCCGACTTCGTGAGCAATCTGTCGCGTTTCCTCGATCATGGAGGCGATCAGGTCCTGGAATTGCTGGGCTCGTACTACTCGGCACGCGTGCCGTGGTTTTTCGATTTATCCAGTCGCGTGGTGGCGGTCATCGCCGCAGTGATGACCATTGCCTGGTTGCGTCGCCATAATGAATGGACGGCCATCATGGCGGGAGGGATTCCGCCGTGGCGAGTTGTCAAACCGTTGGTCATCGCAACCGTGGTCATCAGTATGATCGCGGCGGTCAATCGCGAGTTGATCGTGCCCCGATGCCGGGCGTTGTTGTGTCATGAAGCGGAAGACCTCATCAGCGATCGGGCCGATCCCATGCAACCACGCTTTGATAACGAAACCAACGTCATCCTGTCGGGCGACGCGCTGTATGCCAAAGATCGACGGATCTCGTCAATCCGGCTACGACTACCACAAACCTGGCATAACATCGGACGGCAAATCGCTGCCTCCAACGCATACTACCAAGAAGCCAATGCCGACCATCCGGCCGGTTATTTGCTCGTCGAAACTACCGACCACGAACGGATCGCCCAGACCGATTCGCTGGCCCACCAACACCGTTGGCTCGTCCTGTCCCCCAAGGACACTCCCTGGTTGAAGCCCAACGAGTGTTTTCTTGTAAGTAACCTTTCGTTCGAGCAACTGCATCGCGGACAGAAGTGGCAACAGTGCTCGTCGACCACGGAGCTACTGGCCGGCCTTCGCAACCCCAGTCTCGATTTTGGCGATGACGTGCGAGTGCTGGTGCACGGCCGAATGGTACAGCCGATACTGGACGTTTGCCTGCTGTTTCTGGCACTGCCGTTGGCCGTGTCCGGTGAGGGGCGAAATGTCTTCCTGGCCGCAGGAAAATGCCTTCTGGCGGTGGCCGGATTCACCATCCTTGGTCTCACCTGCCAAGGCCTGGGCATCCATGGCCTGCTCTCCCCGATTCAGGCCGCCTGGCTGCCACTGATTATCCTCATCCCCACCGCCGCAGCAATGTTCGCGCCGTTTGCCGATGGACGACCGTCGCGACCGGCAGCATCGCCAGTGCCGGCCTAACCGCTTCTGGTAAAATAGAAAACCTGCAACGGTTTCGGTAAATAGCTATCATAGGCAATCTGTGCGGACGATATATCTGGGCAGACAGTGATGTCAGAAGGGGTTCGGGAACCGTCACAGGGAACGCCCGGACTTCGCGGCAGGCATCCTAGAGATATACGAACAAGG
>JAGQPD010000179.1 GCA_020426865.1 Planctomycetales bacterium | reverse complement strand
TCTTGGCTACATCATGAAAGCCCCCGACCGTTTCCAACGCGCGGGATTGTTGCCGGCGGACTTGCCGCAATTCCTGCATGGCTATCAACGCAACAACGAATTCTGGATGTATGAACAAGAATATGACTATTACCGTCGGCACTTGATGTTGCACGAAGCCACGCACGGATTCATGAATGCCGTTCTGGGAGGCGCTGGGCCTCCTTGCTCAATGGAAGGAATGGCCGAACATCTCGGGACACATAGCTGGCAAGACGGTAAACTGACGTTGGCGGTTTTCCCGACGGATCGACGCGACGTGCCCGGCTGGGGACGCGTCAAGCTGATCAAAGATGAATTTGCAGCCGGTCGAGGAATGATGCTCCGCGACATCATGCTGTTCGATAATCGCAGCCACCTGCAACTGCCGCCCTACGCATGGAGTTGGGCGGCGGTGACGTTTCTCGACTCGCATCCCGAGTACCGGATGCGGTTCCGTTCCATGCAAACGCATGTACATGACAATACCGTGAACTTCTCCGTTGAGCTACAAGAGCTGTTGGGGGCCGAACTGCGCGAAGTTGACGAACAATGGCAGATGTTTGTCGTTAATATGGAGTACGGCTACGACATCCAGCGCAATGCCGTGCAGTTTACCGCCGGCGAAGCAGTTCCGGCTCGCGGCGCAAGTGTCCGCATTCAATCGGACCGAGGTTGGCAATCCAGTGGTTATCGCTTCGAGGCCGGGCACCGGTATCGGATCTCGGCCACCGGTCGAGTGCAAATTGCTGAGCGGCCGGAAATCTGGTGGTCCGAAGCCAATGGTATTACGATCGATTATTTTGGCGGTTTTCCACTTGGGATGCTAATGGGCAAAGTGCGACTGGACGAACCGTCCGATGGCGTTGCAAATCTCGTTTCTCCCTCGCCGCTCAGTGACAACCAGACCGTGCAGGCAGACGCCTCCGGGACTCTTTATCTCAAGATCAACGACCATCCCAGCGGTTTGGCCGACAACGTGGGCGAGTATCTTGTCCGACTTGAACCGCTGGATTGATGCCCCCGGGGACTTCAGGAACAGCCAGGGGATTCCAGCACCATTGCCAGCACCATTGACGGATTTGCCCCATCGCTGGACAATCACAACTGGAACGATATTGCTCACCGGACCAACCATTGAAACAGCTAGGCGATCGCCGACCAAGGAACCTTGATTAATGAACAATTTGCAGCAGAACGACCCCGAAGTCTGGCAAGCGATCCAGGCCGAATACGACCGCCAGCAGGATGGCCTGGAAATGATCGCGAGCGAGAACTACACCAGTTGTGCTGTCATGCAGGCCGTCGGTAGCGTCTTGACCAACAAATACGCCGAAGGATATCCCGGACGCCGTTATTATGGCGGCTGCGAGTTCGTTGATGTTGTCGAAGACCTCGCTCGCGATCGCGCCAAGCGACTATTCGGGGCACAACATGCGAATGTCCAACCGCATTCGGGATCGCAGGCTAACATGGCGGTCTATCTCACCGTACTGGAGCCGGGCGATACGGTCCTGGGGTTGGATTTGGCACATGGCGGGCACCTGACGCATGGAATGAAGTTGAATATCTCCGGCAAGCTGTATCGGTTTCTCAACTATGGGGTAACACCCGACACGCACCGGATCGACTTTGACCAAGTGGCTCGGTTGGCGCGTGAACATCGTCCGAAGTTGATTGTCGCGGGCGCGAGTGCCTATCCGCGAGAGATACCGCACGACACATTTGCGGAAATCGCCAGCGAAGTAAGGGCCAAGTTATTCGTAGACATGGCGCATTACGCGGGGCTAGTCGCTGCTGGCTTGCACCACAATCCTGTACCCGTAGCGGATTTTGTCACCACGACGACTCATAAGACACTTCGCGGTCCGCGAGCTGGGCTGACGATGTGCCGGGAAGAATATGCCAAAGACATCGACCGGAGCGTCTTTCCAGGCCTGCAGGGTGGCCCTTTGATGCACGTTGTGGCCGGCAAGGCGGTTTGCTTTGGCGAAGCGTTACAGCCCGAGTTCAGGACATACGCGGCGAAGATTATCGAAAACGCGAAAACGCTCGCCGAAACGCTGCTCGACGGCGGCCTGTCGCTGGTCAGCGGCGGCACCGACAACCATTTGATGTTGGTCGATGTTACTGCCTTGGGAATTGGCGGCAAGGTTGCCGAAGAAACCCTGGGGAATTGCGGAATCACGGTCAACAAGAACATGATACCGTTCGATCAACGCAAACCGATGGACCCCTCAGGGATTCGCGTGGGGACCCCGGCCCTGACAACTCGTGGAATGGGAGTCAACGAAATGAAGGCGATCGGCCGATGGATGTTGGACGCGTTGCGGAACGCCGATGACACAGCATTGCACCAGCGTATCCACGGTGAGGTAACGCGGCTGTGTGCGGAGTTCCCGGTACCCGCAGCTGCCATGGAAGCAGTGAAATAACGCCACAGGGAGGAACGACATGACTGCAGCCAACCGCATCTTGATCGCCGACGACAACGAAGCGAACGTAGAACTGCTGGAGGCGTTCTTGGCGGGCATCGAATGTGAGGTCGACGTCGCCGTCAACGGCCAAGATACGCTCGACAAGGTCGCCAGCTTCCAACCTGACCTGATCCTGCTCGACGTAATGATGCCCAAACTCAGCGGATTTGAAGTCTGCAAGAAGCTCAAGGAACATCCCGATACTCGCCGGATCATGATCCTGATGGTGACGGCGTTGAACGAATTGGGCGACATTGAACGGGCGGTGGCAGCTGGCACGGATGATTTCCTGTCCAAACCCGTGCAAAAGCTGGAGCTGCTAAAACGTGTCCAGAACATGTTGCGACTGAAGGACGTAGAAGACGAGAACGAACGATTGCGACAATACATCCAGGACATGGAAGACCAGGCCGGCCCCAACGATCCATCCGACCCTGATCGTCCGTCCGACCGTCCATCGTGATCGATTGGAATGCAAGCTGGACCATTTCACGGGATGGCACAGTCACGGGATGGCAGGGACCGAAAACCGACGATTTCGGCTTACCTTACCTGTCAGCCACGGCGGCGACCACAAATATCTTGCCCTGCGCACCCCGGGCGGAGTATCCTTAATGGTGGTAGCCAGCAAGACTAACTGGCTGGCAGAATGCCGGGCTTACGCCAGAGGATAGCGGAATATGTTGCAACATCGAGGTAGTTGGAGGAGCTGGACTGTTCCTGCAAAGTGGCCGGGTCTGGCGCTCTTGGTGACGATTGTCGCTCACGTCGCGTCGGCGGGCGCGGGCCCTGCTGTGGAAACGAACGCACAACCAGCGTCGACTTCGGAACGTACGACTTCGACACACATCGCCGAATTGATCGAGCAGTTGGCGGCGGACGAATATGTTTTGCGGGAGAAGGCCCAGTCGGAGTTGCTGAGTTTGGGGCAACCGGCCTACGACTTGCTGATCGAAGCATGCGAAAACCCAGACATCGAGATTCGGTTGCGCGCCCGCAAGATGATCAGCCAGTTGCGGATTCAGTGGATCCGCGCCGATGATTCGGCGGCCGTAAAGGATCTGCTCCGGGACTACGACGATTTAGCGGCCAACGATCGTTTGCGGATGGTGACGAAATTGGCGAGGTTTTCTGGAGCGGAAGCGATTCCAGCGATGTGCCGCATCGCGAGGTTCGATGAATCGGAGTTATTGGCACGTCAGGCCGCATTGGCCGTCCTGAAAAAGGACCTGCCCGAAGAGACACAGAGTCGTCAGAATCTATTGAGCGCAATAAGCCGAGCCGTTGGGAACAGTAAGCGAGTCCCTGCGCGTTGGATTCGGGCCTATGCCGATTCGGCAGTCGATCCCACCTCCGCCGTCGATGCCTGGAAGGAATTGTACGACGACGAAGTCGAAGCGTACCACAACCTGCCAACAGACAGTACCTTGGACTATGTACAGAGCCTTTCGCGAGAGCGTGTTGAGTTGTTGCTCGAATTGGGACGCTCCGATGAAGCCGCCGCGGTGATGTTGGCACTTGCCGACGTTCGCGCCGAACTGACAGACTTGCTTGAGATCGTCGATTGGATGATGGACCATCAGGCATATGCAACCTTGGAGGAACTGGCGAAGCGTCATTCGGACGTATTTTATGCCAGCGCTCCGCTTGTTTATCGATTGGCCGAAATGCATCGACTTCGGAACGAGCCGGAGCGGGCGGCAGAACTGGCAAAGCAAGCCCATGAAGTCGTCGCCGGCGACTTGACCGGGCGCATCACAACCGCGCTGGTACTGGAAAGACGGGGAATTCTCGATTGGGCCGAAGTTGAGCTGCGAAAGGCGATTGAGATGTCGATGGCAGCTGACAATCCGTCCCTCGCAGCAGAGGCCACCACGCGAGTTACGCTTTCGGAAATGTTGCATGATCAACACCGGGACGATGAAGCCGCCCTGACCCTACAGCCATTAGTCGACCGGATGCAGAAAGATGAATCGATCCGCGAAGCAATGGAAAACAACGAGGTCCCTCGCACTCCCGGGGAATTCGTCGCGCGCATGAATTTTTTCTATGCTGTGCATCTGCAACGGCAATCGGATCACGACCAAAAGGAGATTCGTAATCGTCTGGAAGCAGCAATCGCAGGAGATCCACAGGATGCTGACGTCTTGATTGCCATGTATCGACTACCCAATTCCGATGAAGCTTGGCAGAACAAGACCAAAATTCACATTCAAGGTGCCGCACAACAGTTCCGACGAGAGATCGTGGCCTATGAAAACCGTGTGCAATTAAACGATGGTTTTGAATTGACGGAACATTTCGAACGGGCCTTGGCCAATTCGTGCAATCAATACGCGTGGCTTGTCAGTAATACCGAGGGGGACTACCAGGACGCGCTGCGAAAGAGCGAACGATCGCTGGAACTGATGCCCGATACTGCCGGATTCCTCGACACTCTCGGTCGATGCCATTACGCGGTGGGGGATTTGGAACGTGCCGTCGAAATCCAACGACGCGCCGTGGAATTGGAACCCCATTCGGGTCTAATTCGCGGACAACTCGAATTCTTCGAGGCAGCCGCGAATGCTCGGAAGAATCAAGAGCCGCAGC
>JAGQPD010000178.1 GCA_020426865.1 Planctomycetales bacterium | reverse complement strand
CTGATCGTGTCGCGCGCGATGCAAAGCGAGATATCGGAAAGAAACATTATCGTCGTCCGATCGCTGGGCGCATGCTGCCGCCGCAAGTTATTTCTGCGTGTATCCTGGGGCAATTGAAAAAAGACATTCGGCGGGAGATCGCCTCCCCGCTCGGAATTGTCCTTACCGTGCCAGCGTACTTCGACGAGAGGCGTCGCGAAGCCACGATGGATGCCGCGAAACTGGCAGACTTGCCGTTGTTGGACATGATCAATGAACCAGTGGCAGCGTCGTTGTCATTTGCCGAGCACTTGGGTTATCTGGACGAGATGAATCGCCCCGCCGAATGCCGCAATCTGCTCGTCTATGATCTAGGGGGAGGAACGTTTGACGTATCGGTGATTTCACTCGGTCCGGATGTCGCTACGACGGTGTCGACTGATGGCGATATGCAGCTCGGTGGAATTGATTGGACGCAGCGGATTTTCGATCACGTTCTCGAACGCTGGGCCGAGGCTCAACAACATCGCCCAACGTTGACGGACGATCAACTCGCACGATTATGGGATCAGGTGGAAGAGTGCAAACTCACGCTTAGTGCGCGAGAATCGGTGACGTTGGATTTCGAATTCTCGAACGAACCGCTGCGGCTCGTGATCACTCGGAGTGATTTCCACGATTGGACTGCCGATCTTCTGGAACGAACCGTGCTCACGGCACGCCAGGCGCTGGCGGCAGCGGGAATGACCTGGGCTGATATCTCGCACATCCTGCTAATTGGTGGTGCGACGAGAATGGTCCGCATCGCGCAGCGTTTGGAAGAGGTTACGGGCATTGCGCCAGAGCAGGTGGTCAATCCCGACGAGGCCGTTGCCCGAGGTGCGGCGCTAGTTGCCGAATCGCTGCTCAGCCGACAGACCGCGGGACGGCGACCACGGTTTCAAGTTGTGCAGGTCAATGCCCACAGTCTGGGCGTGGAAGGGGTTGAGCCGACGACGAATCAGAGACGCAATATCACGATCATACCTAAGAATTCCCCATTGCCCACGCAGCGTGTCCATCGCTTCGTAACGTTGCGCGACCGCCAGACCAGCGTGGTTGTGAACGTGCTTGAGGGGGACAATCCTGATCCGCAACACTGTCAACTTATTGGGCGTGTCGTGCTGAAGGACTTGCCGGCGGATTTGGCGGCCGGTACGCCGGTTGAAGTCTCCTATCATTATGCGGCCAATGGTAAACTGGAGGTTCGTGCTACGCTTCCGGAAACCACGTTGGAAGTCGTCGCTCAATTCCAGCGTGAAGGGGGCCTGGATGCGGAGACCTCGCAGTATTGGCGGGACATGATCGGTCCTTGAAGGAGAATCCCAACACGAGAGGTCGTGTGATTCAAGTTAGCATTGGAGGGCGTGAAGAAGATGACAAACGCAAATGGGGAGGCCGTTGGGATCGACTTGGGGACCACCTACTCCGCCATTGCTTTCGTTGATGAAACGGGACGCCCGCAAACCTTGAACAATGCCGAAGGAGAGAAGGTTACGCCCAGTGTTGTCCTATTCGAGGAATCCCAGGTAGTGGTTGGCAAAGAAGCGCTCAAAGCAATTGCCACGGACGCGCCTCGAATCGCCCAATGTGCCAAACGCGAACTGGGCCACCGACTGTTCGGCAAGACATTCGGCGGAAAACAATACCCGCCCGAAGTGATTCAGGCTTGGGTTCTTCAGAAATTGGTTCGGGACGCGAGTCAACAGTTGGGCGGCGTGAACCGAGCGGTTATTACCGTGCCGGCGTATTTTGACGAAGTGCGCCGCAAAGCAACGCAGGACGCCGGACTTATTGCGGGTCTGGAAGTGCTGGACATTATCAACGAACCGACGGCTGCCGCAATCGCCTTTGGTGCGGAGCATGGGTTCTTGCGGGCTGATGGTACCAGTTCAAAGTTGCAACGAATACTGGTCTACGATCTTGGCGGCGGTACCTTCGACGTAACGGTGATGGAGATCCACGGCAGTGAATTTACGACCCTGGCGACCGATGGTGACGTTCAACTGGGGGGATTCGATTGGGATCAACGTTTGGTCAATTATGCGGTTGAGCGATTCACGAAGGCCCACGAGCCGGATCCGCGTCAAGACGCGAACGCATTGGGGCGGTTATGGCGGGAGTGTGAGGATGCCAAGCGTTCCCTGTCGGCACGAGAAAAAACCTTCATCGGTTGTGAATATCGTGGCAACGCCATGCGCATTGAGATTACCCGGCCACAGTTTCAGGATTTGACACGAGACTTGCTGGATCGGACCGCGTTTACGACCCGGCAGACGCTGCGCGCAAGCGGGCTGCAATGGGCGGACATCGATCGAGTGCTACTGATTGGCGGGTCGACTCGGATGCCAGCAGTCCGAGACTTGCTCCATCAGCTTTCGGGAAAGCACCCTGACGTATCAGTGTCTCCCGATGAAGCCGTGGCGCACGGCGCGGCATTGCGAGCCAGTCTGATTTGTGCTCAGGCCGCAGGGACGCCACCCGCCTTTACGATCAAGAACGTCAATTCTCACAGCTTGGGGGTGGTGGCCACGGATCCCGAAACGAAACGTCCGCGAACTGGAGTTTTGATTCCCCGCAATACCAAATTGCCGGCCGAGGCCCGGCGGTTGTTCAAGACGCAAAAAGCGAATCAGCGGTCGATTTTGGTGCAGATCGTCGAGGGGGAAAGTGCCGATCCCAATGCCTGTTCGCAAATCGGCCGCTGCGTGGTCCGAAATTTACCGCCAGATCTACCTGCCGCGACACCGATCGATATCGCGTTTCGCTATGAAGAAAATGGACGACTGCAGATCCGTGTTCGCGTTGCCGGTACCAAAGCGAAACTGCATCACGAACTGACGCGTGAGAACAGTCTTACGCCGGAAGAGATTTCCATGTGGCGCGCCATCGTGCAAAAAGGGGGCCGTTCGTTGTGACGTTGCGAGTCGGCGGAATCGTGCTCTGTGGCGGACAGAGTACCCGGATGGGAACAGCCAAAGCATCGCTTCCGTTTGGCGGTGAACCGATGGTCACGCGCGTTGCTCGCGTGTTATCGACGGTTGTGCAGCCAATCATCGTTGTGGCGGCCGCCGGGCAAGAACTACCAACGCTTGGGCCGATGGTCCGTTGTGTCCGCGATCATCGGTCGCAATGCGGGCCACTGGAAGGAATGCGCGCGGGATTGGTGGAGCTTCAAGGAGCTGTCGATGCAGCATACGTCACCGGCTGCGACGTCCCGCTACTGGTCCCCGAGTTTGTCACGAAGTTGATTTCGTATTTGGAAGATCACGACGCGGCAATACCTCGAACCATACAGTATTGGCATCCTTTGTCCGCCATTTACCGAGTTACCGTGTTGCCATATGTCGAAGAAAGATTGATGGCTGGCAAATTGCGAATGCAAGAACTCGTGGAATCACTTCGAGTTCGCGAGGTGGGGGCCGATCAGCTGCGCGACGTCGATCCAGTCCTCGACAGCTTGCGGAACGTGAATCACCCGGCGGAATATCGTGCAGCGCTGGCAAATCATATCAAATCACAATGACGGGCGACACCCTCTCACCCAAAGGGATCGGGATCCGGTTTTAGTTGAAATATGACGATAACGTGGTACTGCCGCGTTTTGTGCTATTTCACCACAGCTTCGGGAGATGTGGAACGGTTGATGATTTGGCCGTTGTTGAGCAGGAAGTGGAGGTCGCCAAGCTCGGTGGCTTCGTCCGTGTTGTGTGTGATGTGCAGAAAGGTCGCTCGGGTGTGAGTACGAACTCGAGCGATCAGGTCGTACATCTGTTGACGTGTCTCGTCGTCGACCGCGCTGAGTGGCTCGTCGAGCAACACCACCGCCGGGTGAAACGATAGGGCACGCCCCAGTGCCACTCGTTGAACTTCACCGCCGCTGAGTCCGCGTGGGAGACGTTCCATCAGCGGTTCGATATGCAAAAGTGCCGCCAGTTCGCGCACACGATCATCCTGAGCCTTCGCGGTCCAGCGGCGAACGTGGAGCGGGAACTTCAAATGTTGTGCCACGGTCATGCTGGGAAAAAGGGCACCGTCTTGCGGGACGTAACCGATCCCGCGCTGGGCGGGTGGGACGCGCGTAACGTCGCGGTCACCTACGACGATCTGGCCGCTTGAGATTGGCCGTAGTCCGCAAATCGATTCAATGATCGTAGTCTTGCCGGCGCCTGTTTTTCCCATGAGTGTCGCGTAATTCCCCGAAGGAACCTGCAACGAGATATTTTCTAGCTGAAACCGCCCCTGTTTTACGCACATCCGGTCGAGCTGTATCATGTTGTTTTCCGCCCGATGTCTTATGATGCCTAGTCTTGAGAATCCGTTCCTAGAGATAATGTTAGCCTATCCAAATGCCCGACCTTCTGCAATCAAGAAGACCATCATCCTGCCTCGCGTCATCCTGGCATCGCCCGGTTTTGGAAAGAAGGTTGGATTCCCTAAAACTTTTCGATTCCACGTAGTCATTCAAAGGAAGCGGTATGACCAGGGATGAGCCACTTGATGCAGATTCACCGAGCCACACGCACACGCTCTTCGGGGTAATGATCGGCGCGGCGTTTGTCGTCGATCTGTCCGCCTTATCGTTGATGCGTTGGATCGAGCAGCATTATTACTTGGCACCGACGGGATTGTTGATCAGCTACGATTGGATCCAATATGGATTTGGCGCCGTAATGGGATTCATTGCTGGCCAGATCTTTGTGCTCTCGGTGTGGACGGCTATTGGTCCCGGCGGCAACATGATGCGGGTGCTCAAGGGAACATTGACGCTGACAGTATTTTGGACCGTGCTCATATTGCTCTACAAACAGTTCCACGGAGGACTCTATGGCGATTATTCGTTAGTCGGTGTTGGCACGTTGATTGGTTACTATGGCTGCCAGATTCCGTTTTGGATGCTTCGAGTCTGGCGGGGATGGCGGATGGCGATCTCAAAAGGGGAGGGCGGAAGGCCAATCGCCCAGGGGCATTTTACGTTGTTGCAGATGATGGGCTGGAGCGCCTATCTGGCGTTGCCGCTGGGACTGATGCGCGCCGTGATGCTTTTGGGACGGGACGTGCAATCGGAAATGAGGGAATTCGTTGTCGCCGTGGGAGGATTCTCGCTGCTGATCGTATCGACCTCAGTGCTTGTTGCCTCCCTTTTTCGCTGGTATCTTGTGAAAGACCGTACGTGGCGTCGAGCCGGCATCGTATGGATGGCGTTTTTCGGCGTGGGCCTTGCCAACGTCACCACGATCACAATTCTCAATGATCCAGCATCCCTATCCTGGCAATTTCATTGGGAACTTGTCTTCATACTCATCGCGTGTGAGTTCGGTTTGCTGGCTGCCGTGTTCATCTCGCTCATGATTTTCCGCCGTGCGCACTTCCGCTTGGCAACGAAGTACGAAAATTCGATATTCTAGGAGACCAGCAAGCGATGGCGAGTGGCACTCGATTGTTAATGGCGATCGAACAGATCAAGACAGCACGTGACTATACCTTAGAATTGATCAGCGACATCGATGATCCGCTGTGGTACGATCAGCCGCACGGCACGACAACGCATGTTGCCTGGCAAGTAGGCCCTCTCGCGATGGCGCAATACGGTTTGACAATCTTGCGTATTCGCGGTCGGGAGCGGGAAGACAGCGAGTGGATTGCGAAGGATTTCATCCGCAAGTTTCAGAAAGGATCGCAGCCCATCGCGGATGCGGGTGAATACCCTTCGCCCAGCGAGATCCGACAGGTGCTGGCCACCGTTCATCGGCATTCGCTGGCGGTGCTGGACGACTGTGCCGAAGACGATCTATTACAGGAGTCGTTGCCGGCCCCTTATGCGGTCTTTCCCAACAAATTGGGGTCCATTCTGTTTTGCCCCATGCATGAAATGTTGCATGCCGGACAAATCGGCTTGCTGCGACGGTTGTTGGGCAAGCAACCGATTCGTTAACCGATTCGCTAACCGATACTGGACCAGATATCTTCGATCTCTTTCTTCAGCCTGTCAACTTCCTGTCGCAGCGATTGGACTTCCTGTTGCAATTCGGCCAAGGCACCAGGGGCTTGCACATTGGCGGGGGCTGAAGAAGATCGCGGTGGAACTTCCGGCTGGCTCGGTACTGCCGGAGCGGGGCGTGATGGCGGGGGTGCGGAGTGCGGGGATTGGGAGTGGCTCGGTGCGGCTGTCCCACCTGCGTACGGGGCCCGGACCTTGTCCCACTCGCGGTCGAGGTACAGATTATGAGTAACGACTTGGCCTCGACCGGCCGGCGTAAGATCTTGGATCAGATTCTTGTCGCGCAGATTTTGCAGGACGGGTTCGAGCGCACGGAGGTCGGGCAGGGAATCGCTAGCCATCCGCGCGGCACGTCCGCGAAGTTCACCCACCGTTTGCGATCCCCGCAAAAGTAGCTCGGCCATGACGGCCAATTCGGTGCCATCCACACCGAGCCATTCCTTCATATAATGCCGATATTTTGCCACACGGCCACCACCCTGCACTTCGCCGACCGCACCACAGTTGCGCAATTCATCGAGCGCGTCTTCTACGTCGTCGGGCTTGGCGTCCATTTGTGGATCGCGGTTGCTCTTTTGATTGC
>JAGQPD010000177.1 GCA_020426865.1 Planctomycetales bacterium | reverse complement strand
CCATGTCGCTTCCTCCCTCTTCATGTGACATGTTTGATGAACTTGTACAAGATACCACTCTAGCATCATACGCACATCAATATACCCTTGCATTCAGTATACATGCAAATATTATACGTGGGAATCCCGTGATTTGCGCGTCGCCAAAGGGCAGTGACAGCAGTGCTAGCAAGCTGTATCGATCCAGAATCACCAGGGAAGGCATGCAGCAGCGATCGACAGTTGCAGGATCCGGACGGGAACACAATGCTACCGAACGAATCCTCGGCAGCGCTGGCCCAGACGACTCGTCTGCTCACGACCGTTCAAGGGACGACGAACAGGACATAAAGAACTGCGATCACAATCTGCAGGACGGCAAACGGGGCAGCCAGCTTGACGAATGAGGCGAACGATAGCGGGAGCTTATGTCGGTGGATTATCGTAGCGGCCACGAGCGTCGACGCCGACCCGATAGGGGTGATATTTCCGCCCAGATTGGCCCCAAAAATGACCGCCCACCAGTATCGCGAGGCCTGAGTATCGGCGGTTTGCACGGCGACATCGGGCATTCCGCCAAGGATCTTCGCGAGCATCGCCGAGAGCGGAATATTGTCTGTCACCGAACTGACGACCGACGACGACACCAACACCGCACTTGTACCTCGCGATTCCTCCCACCCCATGACTGCGCCCAATACCGATCCGATAGCATCAAGCACGCGTGCATGTTCCATCACGTGGATTACAACAAATAGCCCCATAAAGAATCCCAATAAATCCCAATCCAACGCTCGATAGAATTTTTCCACGTCATGTCGATGTAGCAGCAGCATCGCGCCGGCGAACGCCAAAGCAACAAATCCCATTTCCAAATCACTAATCACTGGCAACACAGACGTCGTGGCGATCGTCGCAATAAACAACACCAGCATGGCAGCGCCAAACCAGAACACGCCCCAACTTTCGATTCCATCTTTTTCGTCGAAACCGCTTACAAGCTGGCGCGCAGTTTCTTTTTCATCGGCTCCACGCAATCGGTGAATCTGAAACCTCCATGCGGCCAACGCCAACGTCAGCAATGTTGCGACCGTAACATACGGGGCTGAAACATAGAAAAACTGGATAAAGCTGATGTTGGCCGCCGTTCCCACGATGATATTTGGCACCGAACTGATCAGTGTCAGTAGCCCGCCAACGTTGGTCAGCAACCCCTCGACGAGCAGAAAGCCAAGCAGCTTATCGTTTCTCCCCAATTTTTCCAAAGAAACCGCAGTCAACGAGCCCACGATAATCATTGCCGTAACATTGTTGAGAACAGCGGAAAATACGACCGTCATCAAACCGTAGAGAATCAACAACGCCAGCGGGTCACCACCCGAAAACTTGGTGACCTTGATTGCTATCCAAGTAAATAACCCTGATTTGCTCGTTACATCTACAAACAAACTCGAACCTACAATGATCGCGATCACCCCCCAATCAATTGCCGGGATATAGACAGGCATGCCGATTCGATGTCCGTCGACGTGCACGGGCACGAGCGGTTCCTCATCGGCAGCGACAGCTCCTCCCGTTCCTTCGCTTTCACCATCGGCATGCACGGCTGGAATTTCGACGTGCGTCAATTCACCGTCACGCTCGAGTCGTTCCCCAGCCAAACTCTCATGATCGACAAGTGGATCGCTGCCTATAACCACTTTTTGGAAAGGCAGCAGTCCCATGCTTGCGGCGAGAAACAGCGACACGATGGCGAATCCTCCGGCAATTACCGATTTTTTCGCGTGAAGTTGCTCCTCGAATGCAAGACACGCAATCAATCCCAACAGAATGATTCCAAATACGACGGTCACCCACGGCGAGACTGGAGCAGCGTTGGCGATCATAGTCCCGTATTGAATTTCGTTCATGCCATATCCCAATCCCTGCACGAGTCTTTCCATTCTCCATGTTTCTTCAATAATGATACCGTGTACGGCAACCGCATCGTGCGTTCAATTCATAGCAGCAATAGCGGCGTACGCACCATTTCCACTGCCAGGGGATAGGCCAATCCGTGCATCGCCAATTGATCATCGTCCTTGGTATTGAAGACCAACATGTCGATCTCGCGCTCATCGACAAGTCGTTGATAGTCAGCCAAACGATTCCCACTAGTGACGATCGCTTCCGTTTTGATCGATGGAAACAACTTGGCCAGTCCCTCCCGACAAGTAGCAACGTATTCGGTCGGTTCCTTCAACAGCTGCTCGCGCAGCAGGTCGCACGCCATCGCTGTGTCAATTTCCGGAATCTTGGCGATCGCTGCCATGAACCGCTGCAGCATCGCCTCGTCCTCCACATGCGTCAAGAAGAGGGTACCGCCGGTAAGGGTCATGCGGGCGGCGAAACTGACGAGATGATGGTCACCCGTCAAATGGTCCGTAATCGCCATCACGCGATCGGTCGCCATGCTGCCGGCCTGCAACGGAACATTCAGATCAGGGCGCGGCAATAACGCGATGGGCAGACTCGTGGCCTGCGTCAACACGTCGATATACCCTCCCAAACTGTACGGATACGCTCGACTGGACGAATGTAGGTTCCGATGCGTTACGATCATATCGGGTTTTTCACGGGCAACGATCGCCATCAACTCACTCATCGAATGAAACTGCGAACCACAGACGGCCGTCCAGCCGTCGCTCTCCGGCAGTTCGAGCACGTTCAGAAACGATCTAGCCTGCCTTGAAAAGTGGTCAGCCGCCGGTGGATCAGCATCGGTCACCGCAAGAACTCGTCGAATCTCCACGACTTCGGGGGCAAACCGTTCCTTGTCCGCGGATTTAAACACGCTTTCAAATTGGTCGATATTGGTCATCGAAATTCCCCCACCTCCCCGACTCGCTGGCACAATTCCACGGGATCCGTCTTTTCTAGAATGCTTCCGACAGACCTTAACATGTTTTTCCGAAGCCGTGAACCTCCTCGACCGTGGGGCTCGCGGCCATCCATTCCCGCTTCCATGTCCGGCGCGAAGCACCGCTGACGCAACCCCCTTGATCCGCTAGAATTAGGGCCCTAGTCCCGGAGTGGGGGCAGCGGTACGATTCGTGCCGCACGATCGGTACTTAGAACCAAGAAGCGACGTCACGTCGCGAATACGATGATATCGAGAACGCCAGCATGAACCAATTCGATCCCTTCCAGACTCGAGATTCTTTTGCAACCGGCACCGGCAACGCCACGATCTATCGCATATCGCGTCTGGAGGACGCCGGGCTGGGAAGGATCTCCGCCCTTCCCTATTCCATACGCATTCTACTGGAGGCCGTACTGCGAACCTGCGACGGTTACTCGGTGCGTGAAGAAGATGTCCAAAACCTTGCCGGATGGAACGCCGCGTCACCGGCCAAGGAGGAGATCCCATTCAAGCCAGCGCGTGTGGTATTACAGGATTTTACTGGGGTACCCGCCGTCGTCGATCTTGCGGCCATGCGCGCCGCCATGAAAAGGCTTGGTGGCGACCCCCGAAAAATCAATCCGCTAATCCCGGTCGATCTAGTGATTGACCATTCCGTACAGGTCGATCGCTTCGGCAACCGTGATGCCTTGGAACAAAACGTGGAACTGGAATTCAGTCGCAATCGGGAGCGTTACGAATTCCTTCGCTGGGGCCAACAGGCGTTTGACAACTTCCGCGCAATACCGCCTAACGTGGGAATCGTCCACCAGGTCAATCTCGAATATCTCGCCAAGGGAATATTCTTGCGAAACGTTGGCGACTCTGTTGTGGCAGTACCTGACACTCTCGTCGGAACCGATAGCCACACGACGATGATCAACGGCTTGGGGGTTGTTGGTTGGGGCGTCGGAGGCATCGAAGCTGAGGCGGTGATGTTGGGACAACCCTTATACATGCTAATGCCCGAAGTCGTGGGATTCGAATTGACTGGGCAACTTGGCCCAGGCGCCACGGCCACTGATCTGGTCCTTACGGTAACGGAGATTCTTCGCAAGGCTGGTGTGGTTGGCAAATTCGTCGAATTTTTCGGGCCTGGTGTCTCGCACATGTCATTAGCCGACCGGGCGACGATCGCCAACATGGCCCCGGAATATGGGGCGACGATGGGCTTTTTCCCGGTCGACGCGGAAACACTGAACTATCTTCGCCGCACCGGGCGAAGTGAGGAGGAAGTGCAGCTTGTCGAGCGCTACCACAAGGAACAGGGAACGTTCCACACGCATGATTCATTGGTCCCCGTCTTCACGAGCACATTGTCGCTGGACGTCTCCACGGTCGAACCGTCGCTGGCTGGCCCCAAACGTCCGCAAGATCGCGTGGCCCTTCCTGGCGTCAAACCCTCTTTTCAGTCGTCACTACGAGCACCTCTCAATCAGCGAGGTTTCGCACTGGATGCCACAGCACTGGCACGTACCGCAGAAGTAGCGAATGGACAGCCCACGACAATTACACATGGAGCCGTCGTAATTGCCGCGATCACAAGCTGCACCAATACCAGCAACCCGTCAGTAATGGTTGCCGCCGGGTTACTTGCACGCAATGCCGTCCAACGGGGCTTGAAGGTGCCAAACTACGTGAAAACGAGCCTGGCGCCCGGTTCACGCGTCGTTACGGACTATCTCGACAAGGCTGGGCTCACTCAGGCTCTCGAAGCACTAGGATTCCACACCGTCGGTTACGGCTGCACGACGTGCATCGGAAATAGCGGCCCCTTGCCGGACGCCGTCGCCAAAGCCGTTACCGACGGCAAGCTCGTGGCGGCCGCTGTCTTGAGCGGCAATCGAAACTTTGAAGGCCGCGTCAACCCGCTCGTCCAAGCCAATTACCTGGCAAGCCCACCGCTCGTCGTTGCCTACGCACTGGCCGGCACGACCGATCGGGACCTTACCTCCGAACCGTTGGGACTGGACAACCAAGGCCAACCGGTGATGCTCGCAGATATTTGGCCAAGCCACGAAGAAGTCGCCAGGGTCATCGACGACTGCGTCGAGCCGGAGATGTTCCGCGACGAGTATTCGCGGGGTGCAACCTCCAACGAACGATGGAACAACATCGCGGTAAACGAAGGCGACCTTTACGAGTGGGAGGAAAGCAGTACCTACATTCAAGAACCGCCATTCCTGCTGGGACTCTCGCGCAAACCCGCGGCGATTCAGCCAATTGAGGGCGCCCGAGTATTGTGCCTGCTGGGAGATTCGGTTACGACCGATCACATCTCACCAGCTGGCTCGATCGCACAGGCCAGCCCAGCTGGCAGATACTTGATCGAACATGGGGTGCAACCGCCGGACTTCAATAGTTACGGTTCGCGGCGCGGCAACGATCGTGTCATGCATCGCGGCACTTTCGCCAATATCCGAATTCGCAATCAACTAGCACCCGGAACGGAAGGAGGAGTAACGATCCACCTGCCATCTGGCAAACAAATGGCGATATTCGATGCCGCCGAACTCTATCGTGCCGACAGCACACCCCTGATCGTCCTCGCTGGCTCGGAATATGGCACTGGCAGCAGCCGCGATTGGGCTGCCAAAGGGACTCAGTTGTTGGGAGTTCGAGCCGTGATTGCGTCCAGCTTCGAGCGGATACATCGCAGCAATCTCGTCGGCATGGGCATTCTACCGCTGCAATTTGCCGAAGGTGAGACGTGGCAATCATTGGGGCTGGAAGGTACCGAGGTTTTCGATATCCCCATGCACGTGTCAACGGCGCCGCGAAGCCAGATCATCGTCCGGGCGCTCCGTGAGGGAAAGACTACGATCCAGTTTGCCGCCACGGTACGCATCGATACCCCCGTCGAATTGGACTACTACCGTAATGGTGGCATTCTGCAGACCGTTCTGCGAAAGCTACTGGACGAATCCTGATAGAACCTGCGTACGAAAAAAGGAATGGAATTGACAGCCACTAGCGACCAACCCGTCATTGTTGTCGAAAACCTTACAAAAACTTATCGACATGGGCTTCTTGGTCGCGCGCAGGTGCGTGCCCTGAGTAACGTAAGCCTACAAGTGCGACGGGGTGAAGTCTTCGCACTTTTGGGTCCCAACGGCGCCGGCAAAACGACACTCGTCAAGATCCTCCTGGGAATCACTCGCCGCACATCCGGATCGGGTCACTTGCTCGGCTACGGTATCGGTGACCGCCGTGGCCGACGAAGGATCGGTTACCTACCAGAACATCTTCGCCTTTCCCATCATCATACCGCACGTTCTGCGATGGACTACTACGGGCGACTAAGCGGTGTCAATGGTCCCGAGGTCCGCAAACGGCGTGATGAACTGCTCGATCTGGTCGGGCTGCGAAATCGCGATCGCGAGTCAGTCCGACAATTCTCCAAAGGGATGGGCCAACGACTGGGACTGGCACAAGCCCTGTTGCACGACCCAGAGATCTTGTTCCTGGACGAACCAACCGATGGGCTTGATCCGGTCGGACGCAATCAGATGCGGCAAATCATCGAGCAATTGAGAGACGAGGGCCGCACAATTTTTCTGAATAGCCACATCTTGCAGGAAGTGCAATTGGTCTGCGATCGCGTCGCTATTCTGCACCACGGCTCTCTTCGCTTCCTCGGTTCCCTCGACGATGTCCCCGCATTGCCCAAGGAAGATGTCGAGTTTCAGCTGGCTGGCGATGAGGCGACAGTTCGCCAAGTACTCACTGACCGCCAGTCGTACAAACTGGCAGCCCAGGATCGCGACCGATTGATACTCCATTTCGCCGTGTCCAATCAAAGTGAAATCGACCAAACCGTCGACCAGTTGCGGGAAGCCAATGTGAGCATCCTGGCGATTCAGCGAAAACGGTTCACACTGGAAGAATTGTTTTTGCACTACGTGGCGGCGGAGGCAGAAGTACTATGAGACCCTACCTGGCAGTCATCGTCGATTCCTTCCGAGAAGCGCTCGCCTCGCGAGTCCTCTGGATTGTGCTGGCGCTGATCACACTGACCATCATCGCCCTGGCGCCAGTCGGTTGGCAGCGGACCCGGACGACAAAGCTGCAAATGGACGATATCCACGGGTGGCCGAAGTTCGTTGCCTCCCTAAGCCAGACCGCTCCCGCGAATGACTCGACAGACGACCTGTCCCACAGCTCGTCGGTCACCAGGGTTTGGCAAGAATTTCCCGAAGATCTGCGAAAAAAAGTCTTGGAGTTCGATGATCTTAAAGGGTTTGAGAGGTTGCGACTGCAAGGTGACGTTATTGACAGCCTCAACAAACAGATCGACGACAAAAAAGTTTACGTCGCTTCGGAGAGCGATGACCTCGCCTTGGATCCGGAAGGACGCGAACTCGCCCGCCGATGGGATACGCTTTCGGAAAACGAGAGTCAGCGACTGAATCGTCTGGCATTGGAGGCCCTGTTCCCAGACCAAATCGTTCGCCGCCGAGCCGAATCGATTAATATTACGTATTTTCACTGGACGGCAATTGGGCCGATGCCGATCACGAATTCGCGCCTGGAGAGCATTATCCAACTTGTCCTGCTCGGGTTCATGAACTTCTTCGTCGGGACGATCGGAGTCCTGGTCGCCATTCTCATCACATCGCCGATCGTACCGAATATGTTCGAACCCGGTTCGATCAACCTATTGCTCAGTAAGCCAATTTCCCGAAGTCTGTTGTTTCTGTCCAAGTTCATTGGAGCATGTTCGTACGTGCTCATCTGCGCTTCCTACGTGATCCTCGGCTTCTATCTTCTGGCCGGTTTGCGTCTGGGAGTATGGTCTCACAAACTGCTATTATGCATCCCGATCTTCATGTTCCTCTTCGCGGTTAACTACTCCGTGTCGGCATTGAGCGGCCTTGTGTGGCGAAACGCGATTGTTGCAATTGTCATCACGTTGCTGTTCGTGGGAGGCTGTTTCGGAGTCGGCTTCGTACGCGAAATCATGTACCAGCTCGCCATCCAACCCAAGGAGGCCACCGACGTCGTGGTGTCGGGCGATGAGCTGGGAATTCACACACGCGGAGGGCAGTATAAACTTTGGGACGCCGAAAACAACGACATGGCCGTCGCGTTTGCCAGTGGCAGTAGCGGCCCCTTGATGGGACCACCTTCGATGCGCAATAGTCTCCTCGGACCGGTCTGGCACCCAAGCTTGAAGGTCTATGTCGCCATTACCCAATCCTGGTCCAAGCCTCAAGTGTTGGTCGCCAGCGCGGACGACGACTGGCAACGTCATGATACCGGCAGCGCCCCCAATGGGATACTCATGCTCGACCACGACTCGAATGGCAACATTATCGCGCTAGCATCTGATGGAATATTTCAACTACGGTCCGATTTTCAACCAACCCCAACCGAGGACGGACCATCCATCTTCGGTTGGAAGCTGCCGTCCATCGGTCGACCGGAGCCGTTTGAACCCATCGACGGCCCCCGCTTCACACTTGACAGTCAATCGGCGATCGGACATTGCCCGAACACCGACACGTTTGTCGCCTGGCACAAGGGCAAGGTCTCGGTGCTCCGCCGAACCGCCGCAGGCCAATACGAGTTGGTCGTTGATCAGGAGGGAGAAGAGCGCGAAAGTCGCGCGGCCGTTGCCGTCGGCAAACAACACTTCGTTGTTGCCACGACCGACGGGATGATTGACGTCTACGACCTCAACAGCCTGGCGAGCGTCGCCAGTTACCAACTGGGGGAGGGGATCGTCCCCAAACGCGCAGTTGCGTCCAAAAGCGGTCGCTGGTTGTCGGTCGTCTCACACAATGGAAGCATGTGGCTGCTTGACACGGAGACGATGTCGCGGCGTGATTCATTACTTCCGCACCAAGGCCGAATTCGTGCAGCTAATTTCGTCGACGATGACACCATCGTCCTCGCCGCGAACATGGATGATGTTATATCGGTGCAGCTTTCCGATGGCAAGATTCTGGGGTACAAGACACCAGTACGGACACCGGCGGAAAAGATCTTTCTATATGCGGTCAACCCGATCTACAAGATCTTTCCAAAGCCCGGCCAACTGAAAGAGACCGCCGGAAGTCTGTTGGGACAGGATCAGGACCTGGCAGAGATTCAGGAGAACATGGACTTGAGCCGAGTGCAACTCCCTCAACGCAAATGGGAACCCGTCATTCACAGTGCCGTTTTTCTGGCGTTGATGCTGATAGTGTCCATCGTATACGTGGCACGCCAGGACTTCTAACCACTTCCCCAGTAACGGTAGTCAAACCGCGTTTTTCACGCGGCAAGAGCGTCAACCGATTGGGAGCGAATACCCTAGCGCTGCACCGTCGATCCAGCGACCGCGAAACTTCTTATCCGGGACTAGATCCCCAGTTCACCAAGCCCGTGCAGCAACCGTTCCATAATGCCCGAGATTGTCGGATGCGATGCCTCAAAACGACTTGCGGCACCTCGCCACCAATCCGCAAGCGATGTCTCGGCGGAACCAGACAGCTCATGCCCTCCTTCCAAGGCCTGCGCGACAACGGTTAGTTGAGTATTGGCTTCCTCGAGCTGTTCCGAGGAAATAGCGTTGGACTGCTCCAGCAACCGACGCAATTCCTCGATCTTTTGCCGCACTTCCGCCAGTTTGTCGGGATCTTGTGGTGTATTCATCGGACGCATCCAGAATATTGAAGAAGACCAACGCCGCCAGTCTTGTGCCGTCCGGCCCATGGCGATTCGTCTTAAATCGATGGCAAGTAAACGCTAACCCGGCGGAGGTTGAATTGTCAGCCAGGCCGCGGCAACGGCCACTCCTATGACGTGCAAAACTACGATCAACAACCCCACACCGATAAGCGTTTGAGTCCCTTCGTCCCAACGTTTTCCTCCGGGCAGGACGTTCCCGTCGGCATCTCGACGCTTCAGGCGGCTGCTCACCATGCCGCACACCCACGACCAGTGCAACATGACATGAAGCAGTATTGCGGCCACCATGACACATAGTACCGCAAACTGCACGTTGCACCAGTCGACGTATGTCCACCCCCAAAGCAACCACCCGTGCGATTGTGGGCCGGCAGGAAAGACGAATTGGACAATTACCATCGCCCAAATCAGCGCCATAAAGTTAAGCAGAAGAAACACATCCAACCAAAAATTCCAGTCAGCTCGGGTCATCTTCTTGACGCGTGCTTTGGTTTGGGAGGCACTCTTCCGGGCCGGCTGTTGTTCACTCTTGATGGATGTTTCAATCGCCATGTTGCTTACCGTTCTATTACCGTTGACTGATCGCTTCGCAGGATGTTTCGGTCGAGCCCCGTTGGGGTTACCTATTCCCCAATAGATCCTCCATCTAATATGATCGTACAACATGGCGAAATCTTACGGGCAAAGCGGGCATTTACCGGCTTCCGCCACGGGCCCAAAAATCGGCAATACCCCTACACCTCGCGCAAGCGTTATCACTCCCGTCAAAACGACGCACCAGGCGGCAACTTGCAGCAGATGCTGCCGCCACCGCATCGACAACAAGGTGCCGCTACAGCCGGTGGCCATCATCACCGGCATTGTCCCCACAGCAAAGAATACCATCACCAACATCCCTCGCCAAAGACTCTGCGTATTGGCGGCCAATGCCAGCATGCCGTACAACAATCCGCACGGGAGCAGACCAGTGAGTACCCCGGCGACAAAGGCGTTTGCGTGTCCCGGCGCGGTCAAAAACGACCGATAGAAGGACACCGTCAGACACGCCGCGTTCGGGCGGGACGCGACGCGCCGTTTGGGCCACCACCCAGCCGCCGACAACCCCTGTTGGATAAGAAACACGCCCGCCACAACTGCCAGCACGGCCGAAATGTTCATGACGGATCGGTACTTCGAATTCAACCACAGGCCACCGACAGCAGCGACCGCTCCCAAGAATGCGTACGTGAACGCTCGGCCGCAACTAAAGGCCGACTGCCGCAACACATTTTCGCGCCATCCTTTCGCACTACTTCCAAGCGCCAACACGAAACCGCCGCACATCCCCACACAGTGGGCGGACCCTGTCATTCCGGCCAACAAGATAAAAGGAAGCTCGATCATCACACCTGCTCCACTGCTGCCACCCTTTTGTCATCACCGATCTCACGCCCCTCCGAATTAGGCGAAACTGTCGGCGCCAACTGCTCCTCAATCGCATCGGTCTGGGCCAACACCAGCGAATTACTGATCACCAGCACGCTGCTTCCCAACATCGCGATTGCTGCAACAATCGGATTCAACCAACCGCACACAGCAAAGCCAATACCGACAACGTTGTAGACAAACGCCCACATCAAATTCCAGCGAACTGTCCGGACTGTCCGACGTGCCAATTCGATGCTCATCGGAATCCGATCCAACTGACTGCCCAACAAGCACACTTCCGCCGTATCGCGTGCCACATCGGCGCCGCTCCCCAAGGCGATCCCGATGTCGGCCAGCGCCAGAGCCGGGGCGTCATTGACGCCATCACCGA
>JAGQPD010000176.1 GCA_020426865.1 Planctomycetales bacterium | reverse complement strand
CCGCGACTAACCAATGTCACTCAGCAAACGATTCGCCGATCAAAGTTGGTCTCGCTCGCGGCAACGATCTGGGAGACCGCAACAGGCGTTTCCCATGACTCAATCAATGTCGACGAACCCGGTGGAGATGCCCGCAGAACCAGGCTAAAACAAGAAGTGGATGCATTGCTGGACTACCGAGGCGGACTGGAAGAATACCATCGTGGCGAGTTACAACACGACCTTGTTACCGACCATTTCCGGCACAGCCTGACGGCGATTGCCAGCGCGGCAAGGGGCCAGCAGATCCCCGTAGTATTTTGCCATCCCGCCTGCAACCTCAAGGACTGCCCACCCTTCAAGGTCGAGACCGACCCGTCGTTGTCGGCGGAGCAGCAGTCGCGGTTCTCGCAGCTATGGACAGAGTCGCGTCATTATGTCGCCAAGGACGCTGGCCAGCAGATTTCGCTGCTGAAGCGGGCGTTGCAGATCGATCAGGGACATGCCGGTGCACTCTATCAATTGGCCAAGTGCTACGAGTTGCAAGATGATCATGATTTGGCGTTGCAGGCATTTATCGCAGCCAAAGATGCCGATGTCTGCCCACTCCGGATCATCGAACCAATGCAAGATGTGATCGATGAGGTGGCTCGGCAATGGGGAATAACCGTCGTCGACCTTCGCCCCGTATTCGCTGCTCGCGCTCAACAAACGATACCGGGTGACGAGTGTTTTCTCGATCATGTTCATCCGACGATCGACGGACATCAATGGATTGCCGACCAATTGTTTCAGGCGATGATCGACCTGGATTTGGTACAACTCTCGAACGACCAGTGGCTGGAGGCAAGGCAGCAACGTTACCATGCGCACATGCAGTCGTTGGAAACATCGTATTTTTCTCGAGGCCAAGAACGGCTGGAAGGCCTGCGACGCTGGGCGACCGGACGCGCCGAGAAGTTGCGAAGCGATCCCGTCAACGAGCCACCTGCGGTTCAAGAACAGGTCACTGATTGAGTTTTCCGGCGAGGGTGGTTAACCTGTTGTATCCCGATGGCAGCAGCGGAACCTCAAGAGTAAGATCGCGATCGCAAAACCCTGGCAGCAAAACCTCAATGCACGAATTAGCGTAATAAGACGGCAGGCGGACGAGATGGATGACAAGTCAATACGGGTAGCCGGGCCACCGCGCCACGCCATGGGGATCCTTGCGGCGATTGGCCCAGGGATTATCGTCACCGGGTCGGTGATTGGCTCCGGGGAATTAATCAACACACCGGTGCAGGCCGCCAAATTCGGTTTCATTCTGTTGTGGGCAGTGATCATTTCCTGCGTCATCAAATGTTTTTTGCAGATTGAGATCGGTCGACACGCCGTGGTCCATCGGCGCACGCCGTTTCAAGCGCTCAATGCCCTGCCGGGTTGGAAATTGCGCGGTACGTCGTGGATCGGCATCATCTACATGATCGGTTCGGTACTGACGGCCGCGACGCTGGTGGGGATGATGCGCGCGAGTGCGGGGATCATGCACAATTTGATGGCGTTGTCGACCAGTACGGCGACGTCACTGAATATCTGGACGGTGCTCGTGTTCCTCATCGCCTGGGCCTTTCTGTGGCGGGG